>CAVCWN010000208.1:0-10965 GCA_963605975.1 Desulfovibrionaceae bacterium
CTTTAAGTCTGCCGCCCTTAATATCCCTTGCGCTCTTTTACATTTATTTTTGTGGCAAAGAAAAAATAAAAATCCCAGTGAAAATTATTTTTAATTTTTCTTCAAAAAAAATTATTAAAAAAAAGCTTTGAAAAATTTATTTTAGAATTGTTCCAAAAATTATTTTAAAATTATCCCAGTAAAATTTTTAAAACTTCAGAAGAATCTTTTGCAATAAAGTTTGCACCGCTTTCTTTTAAAGACGCTTCGCTGCCAAAGCCCCATAAAATTCCCATTGACTTTAAGCCCGCAAGATTTGCGCCGTCAATGTCAAAGTGAGTGTCACCAATCATGATGCAGGAATTTTTTATTTCTTCCAGATTATTCTCTTTTATTACGTAACGAAGCACATCTATTTTGTCTGGCCTTTTTCCTTCCATGTCTGCGCCGCCAATAAAATCAAAATATTTTGCAATTTCAAATTTTTCTAAAAGTTCCCTTGCGTAAACTTCAGGTTTGGATGTTGCAAGGTAAAGTTTTTTTCCTGCTTCCTTTAGTTTTTGTAAAAGCGGAATGACATTGTCATAAAGTTGGCATTTGTAAATTCCAATTGGCTTGTAGTAGTCACGGTAGACTTCAATGCCTTTTTGTAAGTCCGCACCTTTTAAATGGAAAACACGATCAAAACTTTCGTAAAGGGGAGGGCCAATCATCGTGTTGTAAACGCTTTTGTCTTCCAGGGGTATTTTAAAATATTCCCTTACTTTGTCAAAAGCCGCAAAAACCCCTTCGCTTGTGTTCATGATTGTTCCGTCAAAGTCAAAAAAGATATGCTCAAAATTTTCCATGCAGGCATCCTACTAAATAAAGAAAACTTTTGGAATGGGGTGGGAGAGGGGAATTTATTTTGCTATAACATCTTCTGTGTTATAGTCAAAGCTGTTTTCAAACATGTATTCTGGGGAGCAGTCAATTTGCCCATTGTCCCATGTCACTATTCCATATTCAAGAGAAGGATTTTCGTATATTTCAGGATTTTTTAAAGGCTCAAAAACTTCCCCCTGCAATATTGTTGTGTCAAAAAGTTTTACATGTCCATTTGAAAATTTCAAAAGATAAATACCGCTGTATAGATGCCTTACCTCTAAAACTGTCAGCATTTTTTCTGGATTATCTGAATATACAATTCCATTTTCTTCGTGCATTTTTTCCTCCTGTTTTATGAATCAATTTTGTCAAAATGTTTGTTTTGTACGGCAAGATTCCAGGCAGCATAAGCTTTTTCTTCATTTTTCTTTAACCAGTTTTGAACAGCTCGCAGTTGTTTTGCAGGAAGTTCTCCTGCTAAAAGTGTGCCGTCAATTGCAACTGATGCTCTAAATTCTCCGTAAAATACATGAACATGAGGCTTGTTATGATGTTTTATATCATTAAACATCATATAAATTACAATTCCATCAAACCTTTTTAACTCTGGCATTTTTTCCTCCTCCACAACTTTTCCTACTGTTTCAAATGTAACATTACTTTTGTTTTTTTTCCATTAAAATATCTTAATTTTATAGGAGCCCCAATGTATGATGAACTTTGTCCGAAGATGGTTTAAATTTAATCGTGAAATAAAAATTTCCCCGGATTTAGCAAAGTGCATTTGACTAAGAGCACTTTATTTTATAAAATGGTTTCACTTTGGGCCATTAGCTCAGCGGTTAGAGCAGAGGACTCATAATCCTTTGGTCCTTGGTTCAAATCCAAGATGGCCCAGAAAAAAGACTTGCGAATTTAAATTCGTAAGTCTTTTTTTTCGATTCAAATCAAAACAAATTTTAGCAATTAAAAAAAATAATCCTTGCTTTTTTAAATTTTCCATGTGACAATATTCTAACAAGTTTTTAATAAAAAAGGATGGAGACTTTATGAAAAAGTTTTTTGCATTTATTATTTGTCTTTTTGTTTTCACATCTGCTTCTTTCGCAGAGATTTTGAACGATCGTTTTAAGCTTACAGAATCACCTGAAGAATTCGATGTGACTTATTACATGTCAGATGTCATGGTTCACCCGGACCAGTGGGCCACCCCGGACATTGACTCAACAGAAGTTTTTTATTTCCCTTCATACGATGCGGAACTTCGCTACACTCTTTTTACAGATTTTGGCGATGATGACTATGATGACTGGGCCCTGCAAGCGGGTATGCTTACCTATACACTTTTTACTACAATAGTTGGTCATGACCTTACTGACGACGACCTTTCTTTGTATGAACCTGAAGATGTTGCTGCAGAATTTAATGGTGATGCTGGCGGCTGTGCTATCTTTGTAGGTCCTAATTCTGATTATACAAAGGGGTATCTTTACGCTTATGTTGATTTCTTTGTCAGGGAAGGCCAGGGTTATGTGTTAAGAACTTTCCTTTTTAATGATCTTTCCTTTATTGGCATAAATCCTGAAGACGGCTCTATGGAAGATTATGACAATTCTCCTTTTGCCATTCATTATCATTCTTTCAACTTTATGGATCAGGATGAAAACGGTAACTTCATTCAATCATAAAGACCTTGTGACTAAAGGTTATTTTACTAAGTGAATTAAAGGCACCTCTGTTTTGAAGAAAGGCAGGGGTGTCTTTTTTTTAATAAAAAATTTTTTCATAGGAGAAAAAAATGAAAAAAATGTTTGCAAAGATTTTTATCTTTTTGCTCGGTTTGTCTGCATTTGCTCAAAGTGCGGAATATTCTGCTTTTTTGGCTAAGGCCAAGGAATATGAAAGTCAAAAAAAATGGTGTCATGCCCTTGATGCTTATTATGATGCCATGGCCACAGACGATCCTATTTCGAAAAAAACAAAAGCCTATGACGGTTTTACAAAACTTAAAAACTCAATTTTAAGCGGAAACCCTGGTTTGGAAAAAGTTGATGACAGTCAATTTATGGCTGAATGGAAAAAGCTGCTTATAGAATCGGAAGTGCTGGGATGTACGGTTTGCGGGGCAGACATTGACCTGCCAGGTTTACGGTTTAAATCTTATGATGTTAAGGCTAAGAAAGCGACTTATTATCTTGGTGAAAATTTACAACTTAGTGACAGGCTTAAGCATTCCGTTGTAATAGTTAAAAAAGGATATAAAAATGTTTACAAGAAGGACTGGCCTGAAGATTTTCCTGAATACTGGCCTTTTGCCTCTGCAAGTAAAAAAGTAGATGAAAGTTACAATACTTCTGGAGTCTATATTTGGGAAGATGATGGAAGATATTGGAATCCATTTTATTCTTATTGGCAGTTTGAATATAAAATCAACATAGTGGATGAAAATGGAAAAGAACTAGTGGAGCCTGTAAATTTTATTCCTGATGAATTTAAGGCTTCATGTTTTACAGACATTAGCACAGATGTTCTAGAGTTGATAGAAGGTGGCAAGGCTTTTCCTAATCTTCTTGAAGTGAATCTTTTGTATGGAAAAAAGGAAGATGGATTTAAAAAGTTAAAAATTTCTCCAGACAGATATGTTGTTACCGGCAGAAATAATAAAATTGATAAAAAAGCTGATAATGTAAGAAGGTTAAAACTTAAGGATTTGGGAAAAGATTTTGTTAAAATCCCTGGTAAAAAAATCAAGATGCTGAAAACAGAAGTAACGGTAGACCTTTATGAAACAGTAATGGGAGATAGGGATGAGGACTATGTTTATAAAAATGAAAATACACCTAAATATGGTATAACCTTGTATAAAGCTGCCTCTTTTTGCAATAAGTTAAGCCTGTTAAAGAATTTGGAACCTGTATATTCTGTAAATGGTTCAACGGATACTAAAGACTGGAATTTTTTTCAATTTGATGAACTATTTTGGGACGAAAATGAGCGTGATCTAAATATAGTGCTTGCTCAAAATCCAGCTGCAAATGGATTCCGCCTGCCAACTTATGAAGAATGGACTTATGCCGCAAGGGGTGGAAAAGACTACGCTTATTCAGGAAGTGATAATCTTGATGAAGTGGGCTGGTACAAAGAAAATCATAAGACTTTAACCCTCCTTACTGCCCAAAAAAAGCCAAATGACTACGGCCTTTACGACATGAGCGGTGGCGCAATGGAATTGACCTTAGATGAGTTTGATGGCGACTCTATTTATTACTGCGGCGGCGACTGTTATAGCAGTGCCCTGAATTGCAGGGTAAACTCCCGCATTTCCTATAATGACATAACAGGTGAGCATTATGAATGTTTTAGGGTTGTTTGCCCTGCAAAGTCTTTAAAATAGTTTTTTTACCTGGCAGGCGGATTTTTTTGTCTGCCGGGATTTTTTTTTGAGGGTGACGGTTCAGTCTTGTAAATTGAAGAAGGTGGTTTTTCGCTGTATACTGAAAAGGGATTTTAAAGAGAAACAGGCTTTCATGAACAGTGATAAAATAAATTTTGCAGACGTAAAAGAAAATCAGCTTTTGTACTTAGATAAAGAAATACTAACTCAGCTTTTAAAAGACCGCACTACAGACCAAAATATTCTTTGGTGTACGGATAACTACAAAAAATACGGTCCTAAGTATGAAAAAAATCAACAGATTACAATAGATTTAATCACTTTTAATAACGGGAATGTAATAAAACCGCGTATAGAAAAAAACAAACAAGAACAACAGCAGAGAATTCGCGACAAGGCAGAAGTTTTTACTCCATCGTGGGTTTGTAACGCTCAGAATAATCTTATTGATAACGACTGGTTTGGAAGAGAAAATGTTTTTAATACGGAAAAAGAAGCGGAAAGAACGTGGGTTACAAATCACGAAAAAATAGTTTTTCCTGATAAAGACGGCAGACGCTGGAAAGATTATGTTGAAGGAAACCGCTTAGAAATCACCTGCGGGGAAGCACCATATGTTACAAGCCGCTATGACACTGTAAGCGGAAATTATATTGAAGTGCCAGACCGTGCTGGATTTTTAGACAGAAAACTTAGGGTAGTAACAGAAAACACCACCGGCGAAGAAGAATGGCTTAAGTGGGCATATACGGCAGTGCAGAGCAGTTACGCTTTTGAATGGCAGGGGGATAACCTTTTAATTGCCCGCGAAAATCTGCTTTTTAGCGTAAAAGAATATTTTGAATATGTTTTTAAAAAGTCACTTGAAACAAAATATCTAATCGAACTTGCAAAAATAATTTCTTGGAATGTGTGGCAGATGGATGGGCTTAAATTTGTAGTGCCGGAAAGTTGCACACACTCTAAAATTGAACATACTTTATTTGGTGAAGAAGAAGTATCAAAAGAATGCGATGGCTGTAAAAGTGGCGACAATTTTAAACATAATGGCCTATACTGTAAAATAATGAACTGGAAGGAAAATAAAACGGTCAGGTATGTGGATGTTTTTGGAAAAAAATAATAGATGCTGAAACAAGGAGTACGCTTATGGCAACTTTTAAACAGGCTTTTGAACCAAAATTAATTTATGTTTACAGAATAAATGATGCTGCCCACGAAGGCGTTTTAAAAATAGGCGAGGCGTCCTGCCCGGATGCTGGGCTTCAATATTTTGCCTTGCAGCCGAATTGTAAAATCTTAAATGACGCTGCAAAAGAAAGAATCCGCCACCAGACACAGACCGCGGGCGTTTCTTTTGAACTTTTATATACAGAAATTACGGCATATCAGGACAAAAAGGATTTAAAAGTTTTTCAAGACCACGAAATCCACAATATTTTAAAACGCTCTGGCATAAAACAGAAGTTTTTTGAAACTGACAAAGAAGGCCATAAGGCAAACGAATGGTTTTATACAGATTTAGAAACCGTGAAAAAATCAATTGCGGCGGCAAAAGAGGGTAGAACTTCTTTAAATGCAAGCGAAATCACAAAAAATCAAAGCCCTGTAATTTTCCGCCCGGAACAGCAGGACGCTATCGACAGGACAATTAAGCAGTTTACAAAAAAATCTTCAAGTGGACAAATGCTCTGGAATGCAAAAATGCGTTTTGGAAAAACTTTGACCGCCCTTCAAGTCATTAAAGAAATGAATTTTAACCGCACCCTCATTTTGACCCACCGCCCGGTTGTTGATAAAGGCTGGTTTGAAGACTATCAAAAGATTTTTTATGACAGAAATGATTTTGAATATTGTTCCAAAAAGAACGGCGGCTCTTTAAGCGAAGAAAAATCCTTTTACGAAAAATTAAAATCCGCAAGCAAAAATGGAATGAAAGACTTTCACTTTATTTATTTTGCTTCCATTCAGGATATGCGCGGTTCAGAAATTGTTGGCGGAAAGTTTGACAAGAACGAAGAAATTTTTAATATCAACTGGGATTTTATAATCATTGACGAAGCTCACGAAGGAACTCAAACTGAACTTGGAAAAAATGTAATTTCTCTTTGCCGCAAAAAAGACACAAAAGTTCTTCATCTTTCGGGAACGCCTTTTAATTTGATGGAAGATTTTAAAGAAGACGAAATTTACACCTGGGATTATGTAATGGAACAAAAGGCAAAAGCCGATTGGGAACTTTTACACCAGGGCGATCCGAACCCTTACGCCTGTCTTCCACGATTAAATATTTTTACTTACAATCTTGGAAAACTTTATCCCGATTATGCCGACGCGGATATTGCATTTAACTTCAGGGAATTTTTTAGGGTAGACGAGGACGGCACTTTTGTTCACGAAAAAAATGTAAATCAGTTTTTAAATCTTCTTACAAAAGAGGATAAAGATTCAAATTATCCTTTTTCTACAAAAGAATACCGCGAAAATTTCCGCCATTCACTTTGGATGATTCCGGGAGTAAAAGAGGCAAGGGCTTTGAGTCGTCTTTTGCAGCAGCATCCGGTTTTCAGTCAGTTTGAAATTGTAAATGTTGCAGGTGATGGGGACGAGGAAGTTGATTCAAGCGACGCTTTAAAAGCCGTAGAAAAAGCAATGGGACCTCATCCGGAAGAAACTTATACAATCACTTTAAGCTGTGGCCGCCTTACTACCGGTGTAAGCGTAAAGCCGTGGACAGCCTGTTTTATGCTTTCTGGAACTTATTCCACTGCGGCAAGCACATATATGCAGACAATTTTCCGCGTGCAGACTCCGGCAATAATCGGCGGAAAGCAAAAGGAAGAATGTTTCGTTTTTGATTTTGCCCCAGATAGAACGCTAAAAGTAATTGCAGAAACAGCCAAAATTTCGCACAAGGCAGGAGAAACCAGCGGAAACGACCGAAAGATTTTAGGCGAGTTTATAAACTTCTGTCCGATTATCGGATTTGAAGGCTCTAAGATGATAGAATACGACACGCCAAAAATGCTTGAACAACTTAAAAAAGTTTATGTTGAGCGTGTTGTAAAAAATGGATTTGAAGACGGCTATCTTTACTCAAATGACCTTTTAAAACTTGACGAAGTGGAACTTAAAGCCTTTGATGACCTAAAAAAAATAATCGGTACTACAAAGGCAATGGCAAAAACTGGCGACATAGACATCAACTCTTTAGGATTTACAGAAGAAGAATTTGAACAATTAAATAATCAGAAAAAACAAAAAGAAAAGCGAGAGCTTAGCCCGGAAGAAGAACTCCTCAAGGCAAAACTTGCTGAAGCCAAAAAGAACCGCGATGCAGCCGTTTCCATTTTGCGGGGAATTTCCATTCGTATGCCACTTTTAATTTACGGTGCCGAGCTGAACAAAAATATTGATGGCAGCGACAATGAGGCGGAACTTACCATAGACAATTTTACAAGCCTTATAGACGACATTTCCTGGAAAGAGTTTATGCCCGAAGGCGTTACAAAGGAAAAGTTCAATCTTTTTAAAAAGTATTACGACCCTGATGTTTTTCATGCGGCAGGCAAAAGAATTCGCGAAATGGCAAAAGCGGCGGACAATCTTAGCATAGAAGAGAGAATTGAACGCATAAGTACCATTTTTAATTCTTTCCGCAATCCTGATAAAGAAACTGTTTTGACTCCCTGGCGAGTTGTAAATATGCACTTGACTGACTGCCTTGGCGGCTGGAGGTTTTATGATGAAAAATACGAAAATCCTGTTACCCAGCCACTTTATGTTGAACAAAAAGATGTTAGCCAAAATGTTTACAAAAAGAATACAAAGATTCTGGAAATAAATTCCAAGAGCGGACTTTACGCCCTTTACGCTTCCTATTCGGTTTACAAGGCCCGCGAAAAGTTGGAACTGGGCCCAAAGCCTACGCGGGAAATGCAAAAAGAACTGTGGAACAAAGTGCTGGCCGAAAACATTTTTGTACTGTGCAAAACGCCAATGGCAAAAAGCATAAGCCGCCGTACCCTTGCAGGATTTAGCGGTGCCAAAGTAAACGCCCATTATTTTGAAGATTTAGTAAACCAGTTAAAAAACAAGAGCGAACAGTTTACCAAAAAAGTAACAAGCCCAAATTTCTGGAATAGACAAGGAAGTGAAAATATGACATTTGACGCAATAGTAGGGAATCCACCGTATCAGGAAGAAACTGGGGGGGCTGGAAGACAAGCAACGCCTGTTTATAACTACTTTGTAGAAGTTGGTAAAAAACTAATGCCTAATTATTTGTCTCTGATTATGCCGTCAAGATGGTTTAGTGGTGGTTTTGGCTTAAACGATTTTAGAGAAAATATGTTAAATGACACAAGAATTAAAAATATTTTTGATTATCCTAGTTCAAAAGATTTATTTTCTTCGGTTGATATTGCTGGTGGTGTTTGCTATTTCTTATGGCAAAAAGATTATAATGGTTTATGTAAAATAACAAATTATCAAAATGGAAATCATTATACTTCTGAAAGAAAACTTAATGAATTTAAAACCTTTGTTCGTTATAGCCAAGCAGTACCTATCATAAGAAAAGTTTTTGAAATTGAAAAACCTAAGCAGACTTTGGAAAATACTGTTTCTCAACAAAGACCTTTTGGACTTCCTACAAATTATGAACCAAGAGAATTTGGAATTCCATGTCAATTTATACAAAAAATTGGGAAAAAATTTGCAGATGAAAAAGATGTTCAAGACTCATCGAATATCTTAAATAAATGGAAACTTTTAGTTCCTAAGGCTCCAATTGCAGGTCAAACAGATTTTACAAAACCTGTAGGATTTTATTATGATGGAAATACAAGAATAGTTGAGCCAGGTTGTTGTTGTACAGAATCTTTTATAGTTGCTGGAGCTTTTGATACAAAAGAAGAGGTTTTAAACTTTAAATCTTATCTTTTTACAAAAACAGTTAGATTTCTTTTACTTCAAACTGTAATTTCGCAAGATGTTTTAAGAAATAAATTCTGTTTTGTTCCAGATTTAGGCTCATACAATGAACAATATACAGATGAAAAACTCCGCAAACGCTGGAATATCACCGATGAAGAATGGAATTACATTGATTCTAGAATCTGCAACATAAAGGGGGAAAAATGAGGTCTGCCACCATCCCCCAAATTGACCTGCAACTCTACGCCAAATACTCCCTGTCCCCAGAAGAAATCGCCTTTATCGAAAAAATGATAAAGCCCATGGAGTAGGAGAAAATATGCAGAAAATCAATGTTCAGAACACAGAAATCACGGTAATCAATTTTGAAGAACGCGACTATATCAGTCTTACAGATATGGCGGGGGCAAAGGAAAATGAGTCAAGGGCTGCCGATGTAATAAAGAACTGGCTCAGAAACCGCTATACAATAGAATTTCTTGGAACATGGGAAATGATTCATAATCCCGATTTTAAAGTGGTCGAATTTGACCACCTTAAAATGAATGCAGGCTTACCGTCTTTTGTATTAAGTTGCACTGAATGGATAGAAAAAACAAACGCAATCGGGATTCAGGGAAAAGCCGGGCGTTATAATGCCGTGTAAAAAATAATATTGCAAAAGTCTAGACGGAGGTAAAAATGTCAAAAATTCAAAAAATCAATGTAAAAGATACGGAAATCAGAACCATAAAAGTTGCAGACAGCGATTATATTTGCATAACTGATATTGCCAGACAAAAAAATCCTATCGAACCAAAAGATGTTGTAAAAAACTGGATGAGAACTAAAAACACAATCGAGTATCTTGGTTTGTGGGAATTTTTGAATAATCCCGATTTTAAAGGGGTCGATTTCGACCCCTTATTAAAAGAAGCCGGAAGTAATGCTTTTACAATGAGTCCTGCAAGATGGATAGAATTGACAGGAGCAATAGGAATAATTTCAAAACCTGGGGCAAATGGTGGAACTTATGCACAGAAGGACATTGCCTTTAAATTTGCATCCTGGGTCTCTGTAGAATTTGAATTATATCTTATAAAAGAATTCCAGCGCTTAAAAGCCGAAGAACAAAAACAACTCGGCTGGTCAGCAAAACGCGAACTTGCAAAAATCAATTATCACATTCACACAGACGCAATCAAGCAGAACTTAATTCCCGCCGAAGTTACACCCGCCCAAAAATCCTTTATCTATGCAGATGAAGCGGACATGCTAAATGTCGCCCTTTTTGGAATGACCGCCCGCGAATGGCAAAAGAAAAATCCTGGTTTAAAAGGAAACATCCGCGACTATGCAACAATAAATCAGTTAATCTGTCTTTCAAATATGGAAAACTTAAACGCCGTTTTTATAAATGATAAACTTCCGCAAGGTGAACGCCTTGAAAAACTGAACAAAATCGCCATTCAGCAGATGAAAGTTTTGGAAAATATTGACGATAGAAAGTTGCTTGTAGAAGGAAAAGACGGAAAATAATAAATTCCCTATTATCCACACCCTCAATTACGGCCATTCCACATACCGTGGAAAGCACTATCCATAGGCAGTGGAAAGGCCTTTCCACAGTGTGTGGATAATGGAAAATTCAATATAATGAAAAATCTTTTGCTATTTGCCGACAGAAGAAGAACTTTCTTCCGAACTAGACCGCAACCGTCGTTTTTTGGAAGAAAAGTACAATACAAAGAAATTAGGTCAATAATTTAGATTTTTTTAAACTATAATTTATATAAGGGAGCCTCTAA
>CAVCWN010000209.1:0-5727 GCA_963605975.1 Desulfovibrionaceae bacterium
TTAAACGGCAGGCCTCTTTCACCTTCCATGTTTGACAGAATTTCTTTAAAAAATCCTCTTAAAAATCCGGCAGAAAAAAATGAATACAATTTTGACAAAGAGTTTGCCGTTTTTTACAAAGACGGAACTTTTGCAGGAATGGTAAAAAAAGAAAATCACCACTTGGCTTATTCATTTGTTGTGCCTAAAAAGGATTTTAAGATTTTAAAAATTTCATGGGCCAATTTGCTGAAGGGGGATTTTCCTCTTGAATGGAAGAAAAGGGGAACTGCTGTTTCTGTGGGTAGTTTTGATGGTTTTCATTCAGGTCACAAGGCTATTTGCCAGAAGCTTGTTTCCAAGAAAGAACTTATTCCGGGGCTGGTAACTTTTTCTTCGTCAGCAAGAGCTGTGAATAATTTTTATGAAGGTGACATTTTAAGCCTTTACCAAAAGATAAATCTTTTTCAAGAAGAAGGCTTTAAGTTCGTTATTGTCATTGACTTTTCTGATGATTTCAGTAAAATTAACGGTGCTGATTTTATGTCACTTCTGCTGGATAAAATCAATGTGAAATATCTGGCTGAAGGTCAGGATTTTAAGTGCGGTTACAAGGCTGCATTTACAATGAAAGAACTGGAAGTTTTTGCCAAAGATAAATCCTTCATTGTGGAAAAAATTCCTGATGTCCTTTATGAAGGGCAGCGCATTTCTTCTTCTAGAATAAGACTTTTGCTTAAAGATGGCAGTTTTTTACCTGCTTCAAAAATGATGACAAGGCCTTTTTCTTACGATTTGGGTAAGTCGTATTTTGAAAAAGAGGCTTCCCAGGAAAATGCGGATGCCTGGTACGCTTTTGAAGCAAACGGTTTTCAACTTTTGCCAAAGGACGGTAACTATAAAGTTACAGCTCTTCTTTCGCAAAAAGGTTCATGTGATTTAAGTCTTTTCCAGACTCTTGCATGTCTAAAAAAAGAAGAAAGTGAAAATCATGCAGGAAAAATAAAAGTGCTTTTGCCTGATGAAGAAATGGCTTCGAGGTTAAAGGCAATAACTTTTGTTTGACATTTTAGGAATCAATACCTAATGTTGCTTTGTCATTAAGGCTCGGTAACATGGTAATTAAATAATAAGGAGTAAGTTATGGCACTTACAAAAGAAACAGCTGCTTCTATCGTAGCAAAGTTCGGTGCAAACGAAAATGACACCGGTAACGTAAAAGTTCAGATCGCATTGACAACTGAACGTATCAAAGAACTTACAGCACACTGCAAGGCTTTCCCTAAGGACACTGGCGCTTCTCGTGGTCTTTTGAAAGTTGTTGGTGCACGCCGCAAGCTTTTGAAGTACCTTCAGAAAACAGATCTTGAAGGATACCGTGCTCTTATCAAGGAACTTGGAATCCGTAAGTAATTGATGGATAACTGGCAGCTCTGTTGGCAGGAAGAATATTTGAGGTCAACAGACTGCCTTTTATTTTTAAAGGTAATTCCGGCTGTTCAAACGGAATCCTCCTGAGGAATCACGTGTCAATCTTGATTCCCAAAAGAAAAGAACAAATAAAGAAATAAGGAAAATTTTATGGTAGAAAGAGTAAGTCGCAAAATTGGCGACCAGGAACTCATCCTTGAAACAGGAAAAATTGGAAAACAGGCTAACGGTTGTGTTTACGCACAGATTGGCGGAACAGCTGTTATTGCAACAGTTTGTGCTTCTCACGAAGCAAAAGAAGGTTTGGACTTTGTTCCTGTAACAGTTGAATACAACGAAAAATTTTATGCTGCCGGCAAGATTCCTGGCGGTTTTGTAAAGCGTGAAGGTCGTCCAAAGGAAAAGGAAATCCTTGTAAGCCGTTTGATTGACCGTCCTATGCGCCCGCTTTTTGAAGCATCATTCGGCCGCGAAATTCAAATTGTTCCTACATGCGTTTCAGTTGATGGAGTAAATCCTCCTGACATCCTTGCAGTTATTGCTTCTTCTGCAGCAGTAAGCATTTCAGACATTCCTTTCCATGGCCCTGTTGCTGCCTGCCGTGTAGGTTACCTGGATGGTGAATACATCATAAATCCAACTTATGAACAGATGGAAAAGGTTCAACTGGAAATTGTTGTTGCCGGAACAAAAGACGGTTTTACAATGGTTGAAGGTGGAGCTAATGAAGTAAGCGAAGAGATTATGCTGGGTGCTTTGGAAAAGTCTCAGGCCTTTATTACAGACATGTGTCTTTTGCAGGAAGAACTTGTTAAACTTGCTGGCAAAGAAAAGCTGCCTCTTCTTCCAATCACTGTTGAACTGGCCAATAAAGAAGCTATTGAAGCAGAAGCACTTCCTCTTATGCAGACAGCATGCTTCCTTAAAGGCAAGATGGCCCGCTCTGAAGCTGTTGAAAAAATCAAGATGGATATTGCAGATAAGTATGCTGAACAGTTGGAAGATCCAATTCAGGCTAAGCTTTTTGGCGCTTTGTTTGATGATATGCAGTACAATCTTTTGCGCTCAAGTATTCTTGAAAAAGGTTTGCGCATTGATGGTCGTGGCACAGAAGACATCCGCCCTATTACATGCGAAATCAATGTTTTGCCTCGTCCTCATGGTTCAGCACTCTTTACCCGTGGTGAAACACAGTCTTTGGCTGTAACAACTTTGGGTACTGCTTTGGATGAACAGGTTTATGATGATATTGAAGGAGACAGGAGCGAAAACTTTATCCTTCACTATAACTTCCCTCCATATTCAGTTGGTGAAGTTGGCAAACTGACTACAGGTCGCCGTGAAATTGGTCACGGAAATCTTGCACGCCGGTCATTGGCTCCTATGATTCCAAGCCGCGAAGAATTCCCTTACACAATTCGTGTTGTTTCAGAAATTATGGAATCTAACGGTTCTTCTTCACAAGCTTCTACTTGTGGTGGCTGTCTTTCACTTTTGGCTGCCGGTGTTCCTATGAAAAAGATGGTTGCCGGAATTGCAATGGGTCTTATTACAGATGGTCCTGAATACAAGAAGTATGCAATCCTTTCAGATATTTTGGGTGAAGAAGATCACTTGGGAGATATGGACTTTAAGGTTGCCGGAACACATGACGGTATTACAGGCTTCCAGATGGACATTAAGATTGCAGGTGTTTCTATGGACATTATGCGCAAGGCTCTTGAACAGGCAAAGCGCGGCCGTGAACACATTCTTTCTATTATGGAAGCATGCATCAATAAACCGCAGCCAATTAGCCCATACGCTCCAAAAATTGATTCACTCAAAATCCCTGTAGATAAAATTGGTGCCCTCATTGGACCTGGTGGAAAGAACATTAAGGCTTTGTGTGCCCAGTACAGTGTTACAATCAACACGGATGATGATGGTACTGTTACAATTTATGGAAAGACAGGAACTGCAACTGATGCTGCAAAGAAGGCAGTTAAGGGCATTTGTGAAGATCCAGAAGTTGGAACAATTTACCAGGGAACTGTAAAGCGCATTATGGACTTTGGTGCCTTTGTTGAAATTTTGCCAGGTAAGGAAGGACTTTGCCATATTTCTAAACTGTCAAGGCAGCGTGTAGAAAAAGTGACAGATGTTTTGAAGGAAGGTCAGGTTATTCCTGTTAAGCTTCTTGAAGTTGACAAGATGGGCCGTCTGAATCTTTCTTACATTGATGCAATTGAAGCTGGAAAATAATTTTTTTAGCTGATTAAAGGGAGTATCTGAAAATTACAATTTTTGGGTAGGACTTTGAAAAGGCCTGTGCTTTTTAGTGCAGGCTTTTTTTTGTAAGGGCATCTAAAAAAAAATATCTTTTTTGGAAAAGCAAAGCTTTTGGACGTGGTATTATTTTTTTTAAGGGAGCCTCTAAAAATTGCAATTTTTAGAGGCAACTTTGAAAAAGCGACATTTTAAGTCTTTGTATTTCAAAGACTTAAAATTCGAGAGGTATCTCTAAAAAAGCATTGAAAATGATTTTTTAGAGATACCCTTAAGAAGTGAATGTTAAATCCGGGAAGAAAATGATTGAAAGAAAACTTTTAAAAAATAACATTGAACTTGTTACGGAAAAAGTTGATGGTGCAAAGTCCTGCGCTGTGGGTTTCTTTTTTTCGGCAGGCTCGCGTTTTGAAGGAAGGGAGGACAGGGGCATAAGTCATTTTACAGAACACATGCTCTTTAAGGGAACAAAAAATTTTTCTGCAAAGGAACTTTCTCTTGCTTTTGATTCCATGGGCGCCCTTATAAACGCTTATACCGAACGTGAAGAGGTTTGCCTTTTTTCGGTGGTGCCCTGTCTTGAAAATAATTTAGAAAAGGCTTTGGACTTGATGTGTGACATGAGCGAAAATTGCATTTTTCCGGAAGATGAATTCTTAAAGGAAAAAAAAGTTGTCCAGAGTGAAATTGAAAGTTTAAGGGATGATGCTGATGAAAGCGCCTTGGATGAAGTTGCAGCTTTTGTCTGGAAGGGAACAAGCCTTTCGAAAACAATTGGGGCTTCTGTAGAAGATGTGGAAAAAATAAATCGCTTGCAGATGATTGAATGGTACGAAAAATATTTTTTGCACGGTGAACTTTGCATTTTCCTTGCAGGAAATTTTGATTTGGAAATGATTCTTTCTAAAGTGGAAAAATTGGGGCAACACAAAAGAGTTATAAAAAATCCTGAATGCCATTTTAATGAAAAAGTTTTGTGGAATGCAGGAACTTCTTTTGTAAATGCGGATTTTTTTCAGGAACAAATTTATTTGCTTTTTCCATTTGAGGCAAATCTTTCGGAAAGGGAAAGTTATTGTCTGTCACTTTTGAATACAATTGCAGGTGATTGTCTTTCCAGCAGACTTTTTTCTGCCCTGCGTGAAGAAAATGCTTTGTGCTATAATGTTTTTTCTTATTACATCATTTATGAAAATGCGGCTGCCTGGTGCGCATGTCTTTCGGCAGAAAAGAAAAATATTTTGAAGGCTGCAAAACTTTTGCTTAGCGAAGTGAATGATTTTACGGCAAAGCCTTTTAGTCAAAGTGAAATTGAAAGGGCAAAAAAACATTTGGTTGGAGAAGAACTGCTTTCTGCAATGGACTGTGAATATCTTATGAGGCGGAACGAAAAGAATTTCAGGCAAAATATTCCTTTAAGAAATTCCAGTGAAATTGTTGATTTGATAGAATCTTTAAAAAAAGAAGAAGTAAATGCTTTGGCAGAAAAAATTTTTATTGCTTCTAAAAAAGCTCTTCTTTTTTATGGAGCAGGGCTAAACAGGAAAATGAAAAAAAATCTTCTTGAGATGGCAAAAAATTAATTTAATTTAAGGGAGTCTCTAAAAATTGCAATTTTTAGAGACTCCCTTAAAAGTGAAAAATGGAAAAAATCCAAATAAGAAATTTTAAATCCACTTTTAAATTGATTTGTGATAATGTATAATAAAAATGTGTTTTAAAAATTGCAATTTTTGGAGGCGCCCAAAAGACTGTCGCTTTCTAAAAATACAATTTTAGGAGCAGGATAAAAAAATTATTTTGAGGAATTTTATGGATAAAGTTGAAGTTAAATGTCTTTCAAAAGATGGAGCAGTACTTCCCTTGTATAAAACTGCAGGTGCAGCTGGCGCTGATGTTTGTGCTTTGCTTGATGAAGATTTAATTTTAAAAAAAGGGCAGCGGTCTCTTATTCCAACAGGTCTTTTTTTTGAAATTCCTGTGGGATATGAAATTCAAGTAAGACCAAGAAGCGGTCTGGCTTTTAAAAATGGTATTACTGTTTTAAAT
>CAVCWN010000210.1:0-11973 GCA_963605975.1 Desulfovibrionaceae bacterium
GACTGAATGGCGCTTTTTGTTGTGCTTCCAATTACAGAAGACGGTGCTTCCAAAGAAACATAAGGCAGCTGGGCCGCATTAGTAGCCAAAGCCTTTACTGCTGTCCCCAGCCCCGGGCAGATTGTTCCACCAAGAATTTTTCCTTCATGATCCGTAAAAGTCAAAGTCAAAGCCGTTCCAAAATCCACAACAATATTTGGCTTACCATTAAAAATTTTCCAGGCAGCAATAGCATTGCAAAGAAGATCCGTGCCCAACTCACGGGTAGAATTATCCGGCAAGTGAACAGGCAGTTTTTTTCCCATAGCCAAATCCGAAGAAAGAACAAAAGGCTGGACCTTTGTAATATGCTGGCAGACAATAACAAAAGGCCCAATTAAAGACGGCACAACAGAAGAAATAATTGATTTTTTCACCAAAGACAAATCAATTTCCGACTCACGCGCCAGTGTCAAAATGATTGATGTATATTCATCCCCAGTCCGCCGCCCGTCAGTCGCAATTCTCCACTGAGTCACAATTTCGTCCTGGTCAAAAAGAGAAAGCACAATATTCGTATTTCCAATATCAACAGCCAAAAGCATAAAGCCTCCTAAAACTCCGTCTGCCCTTTTATTTTGTCTGCAAGGATTTTAACAAAATACCAGTCTTTTTGCTAGAAAAATGTTTTCGTAAGTAAAATTTACAGGCGTCCCCCACTTCATTCGCTCACGCACAAAGATAACTTTTTCACCCACTGTCCATCTTTTAAAGCTGCATGCTCCATTACAGATTTTAGCCCATTATAATAAAAAAATGGAATTATTATTTACAAGTTACCAGATACCTCTCGAATTTTAAGTCTTTGAAATACAAAGACTTAAAATGTAGCTTTTTCAAAGTTACCTCTAAAAATTGCAATTTTTAGAGGCTCCCTTAAGCAAAATAAATTCAGGCAAAAAAAAAGGGCCTCCCTAAAGAAGCCCTTGTAAAAAAATTATTTTTTTTAGAACTTAAATGTTACGCCTGCACGACCGCCAACGTAGTTTGCAAAATTGCCTTCTTCTGTACAGAAGGTGTATGTTGCGGCAAGGTCAAAGGCTAAGCGACCACCCATTATTTTTTCATTTGAATAGCGGACGCCCAAAGCTGCCATCAAAAGCTGGTCTACATACATTGATTCAAGTTTGTTTTCCGGGTAGGCAGGATTTAGCGTTGGGAAATTCAGCATTGCCCCGTAATCTACTTCTGGCACAAAGTAAAGACCTTTTACAAAAAGTGGAATGGTAGCAAAAACGCCAAATGATGCTTTTGCACTCCACATAGAAGAAAGTGTTTCTACTTTTACAGGATTGTAGTTTCCTTCTGCCCTTACAACAAGGCCAAAAAGGTCAGTTATCTGGTATTCCACAGAAAGACCGCCGCCAATTCCGGCAGAAATGTAGTCACTCAAGGCGCCTAAAGCTGGGTTATAACTTGCATAAAGGCCTACTGCTAATGGAAAGCCTTCTTTTGAAGCAGGACTACTTTCCTGACTTTCCTGGCCAAAAGCGTTGCCTGCTAAAAAAGAGCAAAGCAAGGCTACTGTAAAAATCTTATATATCTTTTTCATCATCTTCCTCCATAAAAAGTCAAAAGTAAAACTTCAGTTTTTGTTTTGACTTTTTAAGCACATTCGCAATGAGCTAAGAATGTGCAGTATATAATAAAGTTTGCAAGACAAACTTTTAAAGATAAAAACTGACGGTATTTTCGGCAGCTTTTATCTTCTTCCTCCATCTATATCTTACTCGTATGAAGCAGAATTTGAAACTGACTGGTAACTTGCTACCTGTGTACCATACTGTGTTTCATAAGGGGTGAACTCTACGATGTAACCTTCTACATCTGTATTATTATATCCAAAATCATTCCATTTCTGACTGTCACTATAATAGTGTACACACTGTTCTGACTTACCACTCCATGAATCATTTGGTTCTGTATAATTGCTTCCAGAATCCCAGTTTGTATATCCATAAGTTACTCTATTAGAATATGCATTATTACCAGCCTTACCTGATGCAATAGTTCCATCTGTAAAACAAGTACCAGCTTCAGGACCTGCCTGCCATATGTACTTTGTAACATATGTCCTAGTAGCAAGAGCTTCAGGTACTGAATCTGCATCATAAGTTGTAATATCTGAATTATAGGTATTACCTAATACAGTACCTACTTCAATGCGGGCTCCACCTATCCATGAATTACCAAGACTCATTCGCTTTGCAATATAGTTATTTTCTACAGCAGACGTCATGTTCATAAGGTAGCCCTTAAGACCGTTAAAGGTCTTTTGCTTTGCTGCATTATAGGCCTTAGTCCAGTATATTCCAGAAGAAGAAACTCCCAGATAAAAACTTCCATTATAATAACTGAATGCTTTTGAGTTACCAGTATTAGAAGTAGCTTCTTTTACCATAGCACTGATTTCACTATAAGGCACTGTTTCAAGGTTGATCTTTATTGTAATAGGTTTGTCAGTTGAAGTACGTGTGAAAACCAGGTTATTTAAGAATTCAGATGCATTTGCGGCAGTAATTTCATTTGTAGAAGACATTACGTGCAGGTAAATGTAAGATGTACTTGTGTCTACCTCTGTTACATAAGTGCTTTCGTCAGGCTGGGCAAGATATTCTGTTCCGCCTTCAAGTTCGGTCTGCTTTAAAGTAAATGAACCATTTTCTGCACTTACAGAGAATACAGAACATCCTACAGAAATACGGTCATCTCCTAAAGTGAAACCTCCGTCTATTGTACCTTTAATTGCATCCGAACCTTCCTGGCTTGGCATAGCGATTGGGGCCGGGTTTGCAAGGCGGATTTTAATCTTATTTACACCATCTTCTTCAACATCATTCATTGTAATAGAAGACTTTGTGTAGTAATCATCATCTGCATTCTTTTTGTAGCATGTAAAGTGCGCAAAGTTTGCCCATGAAGCTTGTCCTATATAACCAATAAAGTGGTCTACGTTTGCTTCATATTCGTACTGGGTAATAAGAACTACAGAGTAATCGCCGGACATTTCGCCGTTTACAATAACCCACTCATTTGTAATAGAAGGAAGGTCTACACCAACGGCCGTAATGTTACCGTCACTATCTGTTGTAACACTACCAATTTTTGAAGTGCCTGAAATGTTGAGCACAGACTTGTTTGTTGCATTTGCCCCCATTCCAGTAATAGAAGCGATTGTTCCGCCCTTCATTGTAAATGTAAAGTCTGAAGCAATAGGATCATTATTTTTGTTACCAGCCTTAAGGGCATAACCAGTAAAGTCTTTAGTACCGTTTGCAGCAACGACCTGGTCATCTGTACCAGCGTCAATTTCACCGTCAGCGTCAAAGTCTACGTAAACGTGAGTTTCGTTATTTTCGCTAAGAATAATAAGTGAAATACCGTTTGCATAAATTGTCTTTGAAGAAGTATCTGCCGAAGCTGAATCCTTCCACTTTGGACTAAGAGTTATGTTTCCAGTTCTGCTTCCGGCCGTAATTGAAGAAATGGCTGTAGTTTCACCGTCGCAAATCCAGCCGTCAAGTACACCACCGTCACTTGTTCTAAAGTTTAACAATGTTGGAAGAGCACAGTCTGCTTCTACAGTATAACTTGAAGGAGCAGTATAACCTGAAGTCCAGCTGCCTGTCTTTGAATCAGAAGTCAAATTGTATGTAATGCTGTAAACGATTGCACTTGCACCGCTTAAAGAAATCGTTGTTGCTTTAGAAATGCCTTTTACAGTAAGCTCGCTACCCAAAGAAGAAGCTGCATTTTCTACTTCTGTACCATTTATGCTAAGGGCAAATGAAGAAGAAGCTTCATATCCCGCTTTAAGTTCTGCCTTATAGGTAAAATCACTGTCGGCCAAAAGGATGTAAGAGCCGTCTGCACTTGTGTCGCATTCAGTTACTGCTGTAAGACTTGTTCCCTTTCCTTCTACAAAAGTAACAGTGTAATAATTTAAACTTGCTGTCTTGTTTACAGACTTAAATTCAACATTCGTGTTGTCTGTACCGTCATAGATGTAGTAAGTTCCTTCTGTAACATTTCCTGTGTAAATGCCATCAGAGTCGCTGTCAGAAAGAGAATAAACTTTTGAAGAATCACTTGAATCCTTTAAGCACAAAGTTTTACCGCTGTCATTCCATGCAGAATCATCTTTATTTAATGTGACTGCACATGCATAAGAGTGGTAGTCAGCTGAAGTGATTGTAACAGAAGAAGTTGAAGTAATGCCTGAAACAATTACCAGACCTTCTGTATAACTTAACAAAAGCTGGCCCTGTTCATCATAAAAATAGAATAAGGCAAAATGACTTTTTCCAGATTCAAGTTCTGTAAAAGACGCCTTTGCTTGTGTTGAAGAAAAAGTCAAATCGCTTAAAGTAAGGCTTGAAGCAGCTGCAACAGGATTACTTGATACTGCATATTTTACGCTTTTAATCATGCCGTCAGACGGAATAGTAAGTGAAACTTCTGCACTGCCGCTTGAACCTGAAACCGGATACATGCGGAATGTTACGCTTTTTCCTCCATCTGTAAAATCAGCTTCGGCACTTCCGCTTAAAACTGGCGTAGAAGAAGAATATGCTGTAAGAGTGAGTTTATAATTACTTTGAGTAAGAGTTACGGCATCGCTTAAAGCAGAATATTCCTTTGCAGAAAAGATTGTTGCTTGGTCTTTTGCTGAACTTGTACCGTAACCTTCAATGCCAGTTAAAGTATATGTGTAATTACTCCAAGTAATTGAAGGAAGAGCAGTTCTGGCATCCTGACTTGAATAAGGGTCTACAAGAGAAATATAAACTTGTGCCTTTCCCAAAGTATTTTCATTTGAAGCATTTTTTTCAGGATTTACACTGTGGTCACATGAAGAAAAAGCCAATGCCACAAGTAAAGCAAAAAATCCTCTAAAAATTTTATTTATCTTTTTCATAGAATTCCCCCTTTTTAGTCAACTGTTACAGAAAGGCTCTTTGTGAATGTAAGTCCATTGTCTGTAACCACTACAAGTATTGTGTGAACTCCACTTGAAAGTTCTGCCTTTGTCATTGAGACGCTTGAACTTGTAAAGCCTGATTTTAAGGCGCCGTCAACATACCATGCGTAACTTGCACCTGTTACTTCTGTTGCAGAGAATGTGAATGTATCACCGCTCAAGCTGGATTTTAATTCCACATCGCTTGATGCTGCAAATTCTGTTGAAGAAGTTTGATTTGGAAGCCACTTTGCAGTGAATGTCATATTTTCAGCAGTGAAAGCTTGAGGTATTGCCTGTGACCAGCCGTTAAACGTCCAGCCGCTTCTTGTAAGTTTTGAAGTATCAGGAGAAGTTACACTTGCCCCGTATTTTCCAGTCAAAGTGCCAAGTGAAGAGTCAGACCAGGCACCACCTGCTGCTTCAAAGGTGTATGTAATTGTTTTTCTGTTATAATTAACATTTACTACAGTCTTTCCGTCAGAGGTAATTTTTTTCTGGGTGATTAGCTGTAAAGAGTATCCTGTAACATCATCTGCTGCAGTCTCTGAAGTAGTGTCTCCTATGGTACCCATTTTGCTGGTAGAAGATTGTACTTCGTAAGAACCGTCAAGTTTTTCATAGCGAACTTGTACTGTATAGTCAGCCTTTACCTGTTTGTAAGTTGCAGTGTATGTAGCAGCTGCAGATGGTATTGTTGAAGGAAGAGCTGGTGACCATGTGTCAAACTCATAGTATTCGTCTTTAGATGGATTTTCTGGAGCTGTCAAAGTTGTACCGTACTTACCGCTTACAGTTTTTGTTTTACCGTCAGACCATGAACCGTCGCCTGCATTGAATGTAAGAGTTACAGTATTTCTGTTATAGTAAATTTTAAGAGTTGAAGAGCCACCCTTGTTTACTTCAATCTGGTCAAAGTTCTGTGCAGTAAAGCCTTCTACATCCAAAGCTGTAGCATTTGACTTGATTGCTTCACTTGAATCAGGATCGTAACCGACTCTTTCTTTTGTCGTTTTTGAAGAATCTATTTCATAGCCAGAAGAATCTGTCTTTTCAAAATAATGCTCTATTGTGTAATAAGCAGCAGAAGAAGCATAATAAGCGCTATAACTTGTGTCTTCTGCAGGGAATGTTGAAGGAGTGCTTCGTGTTGAAGTACCTGCAAGGCACCATGCAATAAAGGTCTTGTCTGTTAAAGTAGGATTTTCTGGAAGACTTACACTTGCTCCATACTTTCCGCTTACAGTTTTTTCTGTACCGTCAGACCATGAACCGTCGCCTGCATTGAATGTAAGAGTAATAGTTTTTCTTGCATACTTTACTAAAACTACAGAAGAAGCGTCGGCACTTACACTTACCTGTGCAATTGAAGGCTCATTAAAGCCTGTAACCGAAGCGGCTGTAACAGCTGTTGTTTTTCCAATTTCTGTTTTTGCTTCTGTTACATCAGGATATGAAGAATCTGCCTGGTAGTCAGAAGAATCTACATCTTCAAAGAGATAGCGTACTGTGTATACAGCATGTGTCTTTGTCCATGAAGCATACAGAACTTTGTTTTCTGCAAAAGTTCCCAGGCTGACAGTAGAAGTAGAAGTATTATCTTCTGCCCAACCGTTAAAGCGCCATGTAAACTTTGCTATATCTGCCTTGTGGTTAAAGTCAGTGTCTACTTCTGGCACATCGATTGCTGCGCCGTACTTTCCGCTTACCACAATGGCATCTGTTGTACCGTCAGCCCTCTGGCCGCCGTTAAGGTTGAATGTTACTGAATAAGTATTTCTGTTGTAGTAAAGGTCTACTACAGTCTTACCGTCATCAGTGATTGTTACAGGATTGATTTCTTTTGCTGTAAAACCAGCGATTTCTTTTGCAGTAAAGTTTTCGCTGTTTAAAGTGTCACCGGCTTTTACAGAAGAAGAATCGTTAAAGGTGTCTGCCATTTCTGCAGGGTAAGATTCACTTTCTGAATAAGAAGTATCATCAAGGTCTTCAAAGTGGTAGTTTACAGTATAGAAAATACCAAGCCACTGGGCATAATAAGAAGTGTCACTTGCAGGGAATGTAGAAGGAAGGCTTCCATTTTTTTCATTCCAACCGCCAAAGGTCCACTTGCTGCCCTCTGTGTATTTTAAGTTAGATGAAGCGAGAGCGGCTTTGTTTTCTTCTGTAAGAGAAGCACCATAGCGGCCGGTAATTGCTAAAGAATCAACTTCTTCGCTTGTGCCATCATTTGTAACTGTCCACTTTGCCACGCTTGTGCCTTTTGGGCTGGCATAGAAATTCAGTGTTACTGTATTTCGTTTATAGTAGACTTTTACAAGCGTGCTGCCGTCAGCAAGGATTGTTTTTTGTTCAACTGGCAGGGCTGTAAAACCTTCTGTTTCTTCTGCCACAACATCAGTTTCACTTCCAGGCAGGCCCCTTAAGGTCTGGCTGTCAGCCAAGTCATAATCGTCTTGATTTTCAACTGATTCAAGATAAGTCTCTACTGTGTAGTTTACACCTGTTTTTAAAGAGGCAAAGTCGTCAATCATTAGAGAACATGAGCCTAAGAAAAAAACAGACATAGATAAAAAGCTAAACAAGAACTTTTTCATAAAGTCCTCCTATAAAAACTCCGCGTTAGCGGCAGCACAGGAGGTGCTGAATAAGCAATTTTGCAAACAACGTTTGAAAAATTGCAGTGATAAAAATTACATGGATGTAAATTTTACCACACCTCCTATAAAAAAGTAGAATCGAAATTACTTGAATAAAATAGATTTGCCCAATTTTTTTTAAATGAATATTTTTAATTGTTCGACTCTCCCCCACACCCATGGCAAATTATAAACCTCTATTAAATTTAAAACAATGACATTTTGGAGATTTTAGATAATTTTTTGTTAAAAAGCCCCTTTTGAAGGCCCAAAATGGCAAGAAAAAGCGCAAAATGACTTTTAAAAGCGCCTGCGCCGGACATTAGGGGCGTAAGTCAAGGGCGGGAAGATTTTTCTTCCTGCCCTTGATGAGCGAAAGCGAACCCCGTTTGGCCGGTTACTTAAAGGGGGTATCGCACAAAAAAAATAGCCTTGCAAGATTGGAAGAAAGGGTCTATAATTTTTTCTAGTATTTTTGATTTTGCCTCATGGCGATTTTAATGGCCGTGAGACTTTTTTTTTGGAGATTTTATGGAACAGGAAATTGTTTCTACACGCTTGAATGATGTAAAAAGTGCTGTTGAAGATTTGTGCAGGCAGTTAAAAAATCCGCCGGCTTTTTACACAAATGCTGTTATTTTTCTTGCTGACATCAGCTATGATTTTGAAGGGCTGTCTGTTTTATTGAAGGAAAAATTTTCTCAGGCACAAGTGATTGGCTGTACGACTGCCGGTGAAATTGATGCTTCTGGTTTTAAAAACGGTTCAATTGTTTTAACGACAATGCAGGATTCTTCTACAAGGGTTTCTTCTGTTTTAATTGAAAAGGGCAGCAAGTATCCTCTGGCCTACAAAAAGGATATTGAAAATGCCCTTAAGGAATGCGGCATTCCTTTAAACAGCCCTACCTCGCATTTAAATGCCTTTGCCCTTACTTTTATAAATGCGGTTTACAATTCTGAAGAAACAATTCTTTCTAATTTTTATTCGATTATTCAAAATGATGATTTTCCTTTGGCTGGAGCAACTGCCGGCTATACTGGAAGCGAAGCTAAATCTTTTATTTCATGCAACGGAAAAGTTACGGGCGATGGGGCTGTAATGCTTTTTGTAAAAACAAAGTGCAAGTTTACTATCCAGCAGGAGGATATGTTTAACCCGACTGGCAAAAATGTTTATGTTACAAAGTCTGATACTGTAAAGAGAAAGATTTATGAGTTAGACGGAAAGCCAGCCCTGTCTGTTTATGCGAATGAGCTGGGCCTGTCCGAAGACAAAACAAAGGAACTGTCCATTGAAAGCGCTTTTGGCCGCCACATCAATGGTTCCCTGCACATTGCGGCTGTTGCGGCTTACGGAAATGACAAGTCTATTTCTACATACGCCAGAATTGTTCCGAATTCCACTCTGGAAATTATGCATGTAGGTGATGTGGAAAAAAAGTGTGACGAAACATGCGCTTCTATTACAAGGGTAATTCCTAAACCGAAATTTGTTTTGCTTATGAACTGCATTTTGCGCACCATTTATTTTGGTCAAAAGGGATACAGTTCAAAAATCATTTCTAAATACAAAAATGCCTTCCCTACTTTCTGCGGATTTTCTTGTTACGGAGAACAGATTGGCAGGGCCCACTGCAGCGAAACGCTTGTAGTACTTGCTATTGGAGACTAAGGGCGTAAGTCTGGAAATTTAATTTTTTTAAGGCAGGTTAAGGAGACAATTATGAAGGAAATAAATTTTATAGAATGTGGAAAGGATCTTGTTGATGCCCTTATAAAATATCTGGCAAAGGATGCTTTGGGCGGTGAATTTTTAAGGAGTTATATTGAAAACCGTGATGCCCAGCAAAAGGCTGTTCTAGCCCAGGAAGAGTCACTTTCTATTTTGAAAGAAGGCACAAATGAAATCAGCGAAAAGACAAAGGAAACTTCTACAAAGAACATTCAAAATCTTGACGAATTGATGAAGGCTATTAAAACTTTGCAGGATTCGGTAAATAAAATTGGAGCTGAACAAAAACTGTACAAGGAAGAATTTGACAGCCTTATTGAACAGTCAAAAATTATTTCAAATCAAATTAATGATATTCAAAATATTGCCCAGCAGACAAACCTTCTTTCTTTTAACGCTTCTATTGAAGCAGCACGCGCTGGAGCGGCTGGAAAGGGATTTCGCATAATTGCTAACGAAGTAAAAAATCTTTCTAATGATACCAGCAAGACTTCGGAAGAAATTAAGCGCAACGTGGACACAATCACTTCTTCCATAAAAAAACTGGAAAACCTGGCAAAAGAAAATTCTGAAAATTACCAGAAGCTTTCCAAAGATACAGAAATAACTTTTGAGCGTTTTGAAGACATCAAAAATATGAACACTGAAAATCTTGGAAAAATGCAGGATCTGGTGGAAACAAGCATCAGCCACATTGACGGTGTACTTGAAAGCATTTCTAATACTGAAGAAAACAGTGAAAAGAATGTTAAACTTTTTGCAGACAGTGCTTCTAAAAACGAAATGCTTTTTAATGACCTTTATTCTTTTATTTACCAGTTAAAGGCCCTTTTTGATGATATGGATGAAGCGCAGAAGGCAGGTCAGGCAGACCAGACAAGTCTTTAAAAATCCAATTGAAAAAAGACATACTTTTTTATATTATTCTCGATTATGGCAGATTTAATTCAAGCAAAGATTTTAAAAGGCTTCCGCGATTTTTTGCCGCAGGAAGAAATTTTACGTTCATCGTTAATTGAAAAGCTTACAAAAACTTATCAGTCTTACGGTTTTGTTCCTATTGATACCCCTGTACTTGAATATACAGAAATTCTTTTAAGAAAAAGTCAGGGCGAAACTGAAAAGCAAATGTTCCGTTTTGAAGACAATGGTGGCCGTGATGTGGCTATGCGATTTGACCTTACGGTTCCTTTTGCCCGCTACACTGCCCAACATAAGGAAGAACTTTATTTTCCTTTCAAGCGCTACCATATTGCAAAGGTTTGGCGTGGAGAAAAACCTCAGGCTGGCCGCTACCGTGAATTTGTTCAGTGTGATTTTGATACTGTTGGTTCAGACAGCGCAACTTCGGATTTTGAAACGCTTTCTTTGATGAAGGCTGCCCTTAAGGCCATTGGGGTTGAAAAAATTACCATTCACGTAAACCACCGCGGCATTTTTAACCGCTTTTTAAAAAGACTTTCTCTTGAAGACAAATCTGAAGACATTTTGCGTTCTGTAGATAAACTGGCAAAAATCGGTCAGGAAGAAGTAAAAAAAGAATTGACTTCTTTTACGAATGACGAAGAAAAATCAGAAAAAATTCTTTCTTACATCCAGACAAAGTCTTCTTTTGAAGAAACTCTTGCTCACATAGAGAAAATGGCTGGAGGACCTGCAGAAGACACAAAGCGCATGAAAGACATTTACGCTATGATGCAGGCGGAAGGCATTGAAGAAACATATATTCTTGACCCAAGCATAACACGCGGGCTGGATTATTACACGGGCCTTGTATACGAAACTTTCCTTGATGATTTGCCTTCAATTGGTTCTGTTTGTTCTGGTGGCCGCTATGACAATCTTTCTGGCCTTTACATGAAGGATTCACTTCCTGGTGTGGGAGCTTCCATTGGTCTTGACCGCCTTATTGCGGGTCTTAGCCAGCTGGGTCTGGTGGAAAATAAGGGTTCTTACCTTGATGTAGAAATTTACAATCAGGCCGAAGAAGATGCCATCTATTACCAGAAGATTGCGGGCCAGCTTAGAAAAAATGGAATTGCGGTAGAAGTTTTCCCTGACCCTGCCAAGATGAACAAGCAGTATGCTGTTACAGACAAAAAATGCATTCCATGGGGCATTTTGGTCAGTCCCCAGGAAAAGGAAAATAATTGCCTTACATTAAAAAATTTAAAGACAAGGGAAAGTTTCCAAAACATCAGTGTGGAAGAAGCAATTTCTAAAATATTGCAAAAATAATTTTTGGAAAATCGTCCTGTTTTATTTTGATTTTTTATTTAAGAAAGAAGATACCTGCTTCACAAATTTCTTGGAGCGGGTATTTTTTTTACACTCCGCTTAGCAATAGGAACTTTTTTCTTTTATCATGCGCGCTAGTCGGACAGTAGTGGCCTGCCAGGGGCAGGTTGCAGAAAGGAAGGCTAAGCGGAAGCTTTGACTTCCTTTCTGCAATGGAGCGAAAGCGGAACCACGCATGGCCGTTAAAAAATGGCGGCATCTCCTAAAAAAAAATAAAATTTAAATTTTACTGATTTTCCTGACTGAGTAATTTTTCGGCGGCGGTCTGGGCTTTCATTTTGTTTGAATAAAGGACTATGTTAT
>CAVCWN010000211.1:0-3502 GCA_963605975.1 Desulfovibrionaceae bacterium
GAACAGAACAGAACAGACTTAGTCATTTTTTTTGCTCCTTACTTAATGGAATAAATTCGTTAAAAAAGAGCCTTATAAAAAGCTCAACCCCTATAGCCTTTATTATAATGCATATTTTTTTTAAATCAATTTTTTGAAAGATTTTTTTTATTTTTTTGAAAAAATTTAATGACTTAAAAAAAAGAAGCTCCCCTAAACAGAGAGCCTCTTTTTTAGACAACTTTATTTGTTTAAGTATTCGCAAACAAGACTGCCCATCTTTTTAGTGCCAACAAGTTTTCCTGCTGCCTTTACTTCTTCTATGTGAGAGCCTGCTATGTCACCTGTGCGGTAACCGTCATCCAAAACAGCGTCAACTGCTTTTTCAATCTGGCTGGCTTCTTCTTCAAGACCAAAGCTGTAGCGCAAAAGCATTGCTGCAGAAAGGATGGTTGCCAGAGGGTTTGCTAAATCTTTTCCGGCAATGTCTGGGGCAGAACCGTGAATTGGTTCGTAAAGGCCAGGGCCTGTGCCGTCACCCAAAGATGCAGATGCTAACATTCCAATAGAACCTGTAATTTGTGAAGCTTCGTCAGAAAGAATGTCACCAAACATGTTGCTGGTTGCAATAACATCAAACTGTCTAGGGTTACGTACCAGCTGCATGGAAGCGTTGTCTATGTACAAGTATGAAAGTGCTACTTCTGGGTAGTCTTTTTTTACATCTTCTGCAACACGTCTCCAAAGCTGGCTGGAATTCAAGATATTTGCCTTGTCTACTACGCAAAGTCTTTTTTGTCTTTTCATTGCGTATTCAAAACCCATGCGGACAATGCGTTCAATTTCCGGACGGGTGTATTTTTCTGTATCCCAGGCTGTGTTCATATCTTCTGATGTGCCACGTTCACCAAAGTAAATGCCGCCTGTCAATTCACGTACGATTAAAATGTTTAAACCGTCACCAACAATTTCGTTTTTTAAAGGACATGCGTCTTTTAACTGCTTAAACATTACGGCTGGGCGAAGGTTGGCAAAAACTTTCATGCCGCCACGGAGTCCAAGAAGGGCTTTTTCCGGGCGCAATTCTGAAGGCAAATTGTCCCACTTAGGACCACCAACTGCACCAAGCAGGGCAGCGTCGCTTTTTAAAGCAATGTCCAGCTGTTCCTGTGGAAGAGGTTTTCCAAACTGGTCAATGGCAGATCCGCCTGCTATAACCTTTGTGTAATTCCACTTGTGTCCGTACTTTTTTGCGATTGTGTCCAGTACGTTAACAGCTTCTGCAACAACATCAGGTCCAATTCCATCACCTGGAATTAAAGCAATATTTTTTTCCATTTGTGTAACTCCGTAAAATGAATTTCTGGGGGATAATATAGCACTATTTATTTTGAAATTAAAGGGGGGATTTTAATTGATAATTTATGGGTATCACTAAAAATTGCAATTTTTAGAGGCTCCCTTATAATGGAGAAGTCTGGATTTTGATTTTTTTTAGGTGACGCTTTACGAATGGCGTGACGGTTATTTTTTTTAAGCACAAGCGCTTTACGAAAGTTACTTTTCTTTTCATAGGGCGCCTAGCCCGCCCTGTAGCCATGCCGAAGGCAGTCACGAAACGAAGTGGAGTGACCGCGCGTAAGCAAGTGGCGGAAGGGCGGTAAAACAAAAGGCGGTATGCTTCAAAAAAAAATTAAACCAGACCGTGGTATTTTTTTTCGATATCCTTGATGAATTTGTATTCGAAGGAGTCTACCAGGGCCAGCCATGAAGCTTCCACGACGTCGCAGCTGACACCGATGGTTGACCATGAGTCCTGGCCGTCACTTGATTCGATTAAAACGCGGACACGACTGGCGGTGGCGCTTTTGCCGTCCAAGACACGAACTTTGTAGTCTGTCAAATGGATTTCTTCTACACCGGGGTAAAATTTTTTGAGGGCTGAGCGGAGGGCTGAGTCTAAGGCGTTTACAGGTCCGTTTCCTTCGCCGGCTGAAATTCGGATTTGGCCGTCAACGTCAATTTTTATCTGGGCAAAGGAATAAAGGCCGTCTTCTATGAGTGGATTTTCGTCACTGGTTTTGTAATAGTGCAATTTGAAAAATGGCCGGTACTTGCCGATTGCTTTTCTGACTAAAAGTTCAAAGCTGCCGTCTGCACCTTCAAACTGGTAGCCCTGGTGTTCAAGTTCTTTGACTTTACCAATAATTTCTGCAACGATTGGTGAAGACTTTGTAATGCTTTTGTCAAACTTTTGGATTTTTTCTATTATCATGCTGCGGCCGGCAACTTCGCTCATCAAAAAGACTCTTTCGTTACCGACGCTTTCTGGTTCTACATGTTCATAGGCATGTGGATTTTTTAAAACTGCATCTATGTGCATGCCGGCTTTGTGGGTAAAGGCGTTTTGTCCAACATATGGCATGCCCACTTCCAGTGGAATGTTTGTGATTTCTGCGACTTTTTTGCAAACTGGTGTGAGGGATTTTATTTTGTCTTGCTCGATGCACTTGTAGCCCATCTTTAACTGGAGGTCTGCAATGATTGTAGAAAGGTTTGCGTTGCCTGTTCTTTCGCCAAAGCCTAAAAGGACCCCCTGTACGTGGCGGGCGCCGTTTTCTACTGCGACGAGTGTGTTGGCAACTGCCAGGCCTGAATCGTTATGGGTGTGAATGCCGATTTTTACTTTTGAACCAAAGGCGTCCACAACAGCTTTTACTGCCTGGCCACATTCATTCATCATGGCACCGCCCTTTGTTTCGCAAAGGCAGAGAACTTCTGCCCCACCATCCACTGCTGCCTGCAAAGATTTTAAAGCGTAATCACTGTTGGCCTTGTAGCCTGTAAAAAAATGTTCTGCATCAAAGATTACGGATTTGCCCTTTTCTTTAAGAAAGGCGCATGTTTCCTTTATCATCAAAAGGTTTTCTTCCAGGGTAACGTGGAGGATTTCTGTTGCCTGAAAGTCCCAGGTTTTTCCAAAAATAACTACTGTTTTTGTTTCTGCCATTAAAAGGGACTGCAGCTGGCTGTCTTCTGCACAGGAAATTCCCTTGCGCCTTGTAGAACCAAAAGCAACAATTTCTGAATTTTTTAGTTTGAGTTCCTTGGCCTTTTGGAAAAATTCCATGTCTTTTGGATTTGAGCCAGGGTTTCCGGCTTCAATATATTTTACTCCCAGTTCGTCCAGGGCTTGAACAATATGAATTTTATCCTGCACAGAATAACTGATTCCTTCCCCCTGTGACCCATCGCGCAAAGTCGAATCCAGACAATCAATCAAACACTCATTTACATCTGCCATGACAAAACTCCAGAAATTAATTTTTTTGTGATCAGGACATGTTCTTTACAATTTTCATGCCCCTAAGCCAAAAGTGCTTTTAAAGTTACTTCCAAAAATTGCAGTTTCCAGAAAGACCTTCAAAAACGATTTTTCAAAATCAAGAGAATTATGGGCATCTCTAAAAATTGCAATTTTTAGAGACTTCATTATATCTATTTTTTCACTTTAATCAAATAG
>CAVCWN010000212.1:0-8882 GCA_963605975.1 Desulfovibrionaceae bacterium
CTTATGTTCTTTCTGTCTGGGCTATGGGTGGCGGCGGAGAAAATAACATCCGTCTTTTTGCAGCAAACTATGGTGACGGCAAAAAACAAATTACTTCTAAAATTGTAAACACCGGCTGGCAGGACTGGCATAAGTACGAAATAGAAATCCCTGTAACAAATAATCAAATTACAGTGGGCATTTATCTGGATACCAATGCAGACAACTGGGGTAACTTTGACGACGTGGAACTTTACCTTAAGCAAAATTAGTTCTGACAAACAAAGAGAATTTAAAGCAAACTTTCAATAGGAGAAAAAATGAAAAAGGGAATTATAACGATTCTTGCGGCACTTTTTGTAACAGCTGCATCTTTTGCCCAGGCAGCAAATGACGGCTTTACTGTTCCGCTGGATAAAGATTTAACTTTTGCAATAAAAGAAAATGCTGCTCCACAGGTGGCTGCAGCGGGACCCGCAATCCTCCAGGGCATCTGGATTGAAACTACGGGACAAAGTGATTTTTTAATCCGCGATATTGCCAGCGGAGAAAAAAGTGGTTTTGAACTGGATCAAGTTCATTTTCTTTCAAATGCCAACTGGTGGTTCTGGGGTGACATAAATGATACCTTCCACTTGGATGCAGAAATTTCTGTCTGGGATTTTGATATGACTTTGTTCCAGGCTGACTCTTTTGCGGCAAACGTTCCGCTTGTTACATGGGCTGACGGTTTGCAGGGGCTGGCATCATTTTTCTTTAGCCCGATTTTTAATGGTAACGGAACTAGTGTGGGCAGCATGAACAAGTTGGGATTAAATATTGTTACTCCTTACTTTGAAACGCTTTTGGGATATGGCACTCTTAAGGCAAACGGCATGTCTTCTTTCAAGGGAATTTACAATGTGCTGGATGCTTACCTGGATGTTGGAAAGGGATTTACAGAAATCCGCCTTGGAAAAAATTTAAAATCCGCAGGGGACTTTAAATTTAATGCTGTTGCGGCTTTAAGCCAGATGCGCGGCACTTACGGCATGTATGATTTCTTTGACGTAAAGTACAAGGACTCTTTTGAAGGTGCCATCACTTTTGGCAGCAAAACCAGTTCAGAAAATCTTTTTGAATATTTTGATGATTACACGAGTGCCCTTTCTGCTTACCTTGCCTACAGTCCCTTCGATGGATTTAAAATTGAAGGTCACATGATTGACACCTTTGGTTCAGCTTTGACCGGTGATTCAGACAATCTTGCTTTTGCAGGACGCCTTTCTTATTCAGGAAATGCTGGCGGAGAATTGAATGCTTCTTTGACTTTAAGTTATGCCGGAAGCGATGTTGATTCTGTCTGGGGTTCGGATGGTCAGGATTATGATGACATCAATGCAGATTCTTTGACGGCAAGAGTGAATGCAGACTATGCTCCTTTGGATTTCTTAAAAATCAGTTTGGATGAAAAAGCTTCTTTTAATAACACTGCATCTTTTTCAGACGGCCTTATTACTTTCCGCACACAGCCAATTCTTGACTTTGATTTTAATTCAGTTCTCAACAAAGACATTTGCCTTGCAGCATACGGTGTCTTTAATGTTGACCGACTGGCAAGCGAAACTTCCAGCGGTCAGGAAATTGTTCCTTACATGAACGAAGCTGGTCTTGAAGTAAGTATGGCTGACATTGGCGTAAAAAAATTGGTGATGGATTATGCAGTAAGTTTTTCTTATGACGATTCAACAAAGTGGACGGGCGGAAATTCTTATTCATTCGACAAAGTCTACAATTCATTCATGTTGAACACACAGATAACAGACACTTTGAATTTCCACGCAGCTGCTCTTGTAAGAATTAATTCTGAAGATGATGCGGCTTTTGTTCCTGTGGGATTTGCCTTTGGTGCTAAGGTGGACAAACTGCCTTTGCCAGGAAAGCCTTCTTTGTGGACACACTTCTGTTATGGAATGAATCCTTACGAAAGCGACAATTATTCTTTGTACCGCGCAGATGATCCTCAAAACAATCCTGCCCACAGAACTTACCTTCTTAACACTTTGGAAGGAAGTACTACAAAAAGTCAGATCAGTGTGGGCTTAATCTGGTCTTTATAATGGAGGAAAAAATGAAGAAGTTAAATATATTCAAGACTTTATTTTTTGCAACAGTCATTTGCCTTTCATCTTTTGCTCTTACTTCCTGCCCAAACGCAAACGGTTTGCACAATCAGCAGGCTGCAAAAATGACAATTGTTTTTACGAATTTTCCTGAATCTGTTACAGGAAATTATTCTATCCCTGGTGATTTTAACGGGGACGAAGCATGGGAAAACGAAATTGAAAACATTGATGTTGTTATGAAAAATGGTGAAGGCACATCAAACGAATTTACAGTGACTGCCACATGGGTAAAATTTTCTCTTGTAAAAACAAATGACACCAGCTGGCTTAGGGGCTGGTCTAGCGAAGTGCAGGGAAATTCTGCAGACAAGGGCAAGTACGTAAACTTCTGGTCAGACATTGATTTGAGCGCCGGCCAAGTCACACTTACTGTTGACGCTTCTTCCGGAACGGCAGTTCTTACAGCGGAGTAGGGAGGTTAAAAATGAAAATAAAAACTTTTGCAAAAAAATTAGGAGCGGCATTTTTTGCTCTCCTTTCCTTTACAGGCTGTTCTTTTCTTTCAGACAGTCTTTCTTCAAATATGCAGGCGGCTCTTGAAGAAGAAACTGGCAAGGCAAGCCTTACTTCCAAGGTATGGTATTACAATGGCCTTTCTTCGGACAAAATGTCTGTGACGGCAGAAAAACTGGGGCCATCTTATTATGACCAGACCCTGCTGGTGAAGTTTTCAAAAAAAGTTGCAGGCAGCCCGACAGGCTCAATGGAAATAAAATACACTGATTCTTCTTCATGCGTGGCAACAAAAACTTTTTCTAGCATCAGCGGAACTTTTACTGACGACTACAAGGCTTTTAAAATTGATATGAGTCCTGTTATGGAACTTTTTGACACTGAAACAATTCCTTCTGGGATTGCTTCCATGACTTTAAAAATCGGGGGCCTTGTTTGCGCAGAAGGCAGACAGTCAGGCAGGGCAATTTCAAGTCTTGAAGTAAAGAACATTCAAATCAAACCTTTGTATTCAAGCATGGTTGCAGACTGTTCAACTAAAGGATTTTCTTCATCTTCTGCCATCTACTATTCTGTAAATGGGGATGTAAGTCTGGATGGAGGCACTTATACTGTCAGCGGCACAGGTTCTGACGGTGCAACTTATTCTTTTGATGTAAGCAGCCAGGATTCTTCTATTGTATTGACTCCTTCTTCTTCATTTGATTTTGACTCTCTTTCAAATATTGATGATGAGGGAATACAAGTGCCAGTCACTTTAAAAAATATTCTGCCGGTAAATGCGGGAAGTTCTTACAGCAAAAAAATCACTGTAAACTTTACAAAGTATTCGATTGTAATTGACGGCAGAATGGATGACAACTTTTCTGCTGCAAATGGTGCCACAGTCTGTACAGACCCAAGCGGTGACGTAAGCGCCTTTTCTGCAGTGGATTCTTCATGGGCAGATTCTGTAAGCCAGACTACGGACATTCAAAGCGTGGCTGTAACAAGTGACAATTATTACCTTTACGTTGCAGTAAGTGGCAATTTGGTTTCTACATGGAATGATGGCATTGTCCTGCTTTTGTCTAATGGAAGTGTTACAGGCTCAAGCGGAGCAAGTCTTTCTTACACTGGCGCAAATGCGGAAAGTTTTGCATATAAGACTGGCAGCCGCACAATCGTCCAGCCAAACATTTACATTGCCCACCAGCCGGGTTATGAAAATTCCGGTGACGGTCTTTTGCAGGCAAGTTCTTATGATGCTTCAACAAAGACAAGCACAGACATTTCTTCTTATGTTTTGTGTTCTCCTGCAGGCTGGACAGATGCTACGACACAGTCTTATGTGGAATATGCAATTCCTTTGGCAAAGACAGGACTGGCTTCCGGCGACACAGTCAGTTTGATTGTTGCTTCTACATTGCACTGGAATGCAACAGTAGACGGGGCTACACAGCAAGTGTGGGCTGTTGCCGATGCTGCAAGTGATGACAGCGTTACATTCAACAATGAAGATGGCACAAATGTAACTTACAACTTTGAAAAAGCCATTCACTACACAATTGAGTAGGAGGATAAAATGAAAATGAACAGAAAAATAAAAGGTCTTGCTTTTGCCGCTTTGTCTTTAGCTGTAATTTTTTCTTCATGCGGCACACCTGAATATTCGGGGGAAGGAAAGTTGCCAGGACAGTCATCTTCTGACTTTACAGATTATTCTTCCTATAAAATTACACCTGCAGACGTTTCTTCGGATTTTATGCGCGGTGTGGATGCCAGTGAAGTAAAAGCTTTGGAAGAATGCGGCATAAAATTTTACGATGACAATGATTGCCAGAAGGATGTTTTTAAGATTTTTGCAGAACACGGTGTTAACTGGATCAGGTTAAGACTGTGGAATGATTATACCCAGGCTTTGGATGATGAGTGGGGCCCTTATGGTTACAACAACCTCAGCCGCACAATAGACATGGCCCAGCGTGCCAAAAAATATGGAATGAAAGTTTTACTTGATTTTCACTATTCAGACACTTGGGCTGATCCTTCAAGTCAAAAGTGCCCTGCTGCCTGGTCAGAAATTACGGATAAGGATGAACTGGCAGAAGCCGTTGGCGCTTACACAAAAGAGGTTTTGCAGGAAATGATCGATGCTGACTGCCCGCCGGACATGGTACAGCTGGGTAACGAAATGCAGGGCGGACTTTTTGCTAGTAACTCTAGTGTGACAAATGCCAAAAGTTACACAGCGGATTATTTAAAGGCGGCTGCTGTAGAAGTAAGAAATCTTTTGCCGGACTGCCAGATTATGCTGCACATGTCTAACGGTGGAAAGGCTGCTTATTTGACAACTATTTTGAATTATGCAAGTGCCCTTGGAAGTGACAGTGACGGAAATGCTTACGTAGATGCAATCGGTGTGTCTTACTATTCATGGTACAAGAGCCACGGAAGCGACAGTGATTTAAAAACGAATTTGCAAAAGATAAAAGACAGCGGTTACAAGGCAATCATTGCAGAAAATTCTTTTGCCTATTCAAATGACGCTTACACTGACAATGTAAGTAACACCTACTACCAGTCAGGCACCCCGACTGGCGAAAGTAAGACCATGGGTGTTCAGACAGCATTGAACCTTGCTTCTTACAATAAGGGAACTGGCATTGTTGACGGTCAGATTGATTCCAGCATTGAAAACCAGGCCGGCATTATGCAGTACTTGATGGAACTTTGTTCCAGTGTGGATGAAGACGGCGGTTACTTCTACTGGGGTACGGCATATTTAGGCTGTGACGGAATGTCAAGCGCTTGGGAAAACCAGGCCCTCTTTGACGCAGACGCCAAGGCCCTGCCTTCTCTGGATGTTTTTTCGGTGGAGTGATTTTTTGAACTGACGGCTGCTTTACGAATGGAGTTTTTCTATTCAAAAGCAGTTTGTCTTAGCACGGCTGCTTTACGAAAGACGCACTTCTTAAAAAAGACGCGTTTGTTTACGAAAGCAACGTGTGTCAGCATGGCTGCTTTACGAAAGGCATGTTTCTTTCCAAAGAAAGTGCCTGTTTACGAAAGCACCATATCTTATCATAAGTGCTGCTTTACGAAAGACGCCATGCTTCCACCAAAGCAGCCTAGCCGCGATGGGAATGAGCACGAAGTGAGTGCGAAGCGAAGCTGAGCACCGGAGCGATAGCGTAGTCATGGACAGCGCGTTTAACAAAAGCAGGTATGCTTCAAAAAAAAATTCAAAAAACTAAAAAAAAGAATTTGACACGTGTTGAAAAGCGTTTTACAATTATATTATCAACACGTGTAAATATTGCGTGTAAGTCCAAGGCTTATGCGGATTTTTTCGTTATCTTAAGGAGGATAATATGAAAAGTTTTAGAAAGTTTTTAACTTTGATGGGAGGAGCACTTCTTTTGACTGCTCTTGTAACAGCTTGTGGTGGCGGCAATAATTCGGATCCAGAGCCAGAAGAGGCAAAATATTCAATTTCTTTTAATGAAGATTTGGATAATTTGTCTGTAACTGCCGGCGAAGAAATTACTTTGACTGTTGCTTCAATAAAGGGCTCATGGTCAATTGATACGGAAAATGCTTCTGAAGCAATCGAACTTTCTAGTGAAAATGACGCTGACGGAAATCTTTCAAAGATTACAATCAAGGGCGTAAGTGAAGCGGCTGCTGCAACCTTTACCATTTACCCGACTGAAGCAGGAAGTGACAATTCTTATGACAAGACAATTTCTGTAAAAGTCATTGACCCTAACTTTACTTTTACTTTGACACTTTCTGATGAATTGGCTGAACAGGCTGCCACAATCAGTGTAACTCATAAAAATGGTGATGTAACTTACACAGGAATTGTTGACTATACTGCAAATGCTAGTAGCGCTGCGGTTACTTTCGTAAAGGCCAATGCTGATGACTGGTATTACTTTAGCAACATTTCTGTAAGCATTTTGGATGCTGAAGGTAATGCTGTTAAGAGCCAGTTTGTTGGAAACAATTATTTTGCCTATACAGATACATCTTTCACAGGTCTTTCTGTTGAAGCATGGCAGGCCCAGACTATGCCAGTAACCTTTACATTTGCCGGTTTTACTCCAGCTTCTTTCTCTGTAACTTACGGCTTAGATGACGACACACAGGAAACAGTAGCGGCAACTCTTGCAGAAGACAAAGCGTCTGCAACAATCAATGTAAGCAATGCCTATGCAAATGCCAGCAACTATATGCAAATTATTTCTGTTCAAGCTTTGGATGATTCAAGCGCAGAAATTGAAGTTGAAATGACAAGCGAAAGTGCATGGTTTGAATTTTCTTCTTCAAAGACAGATACTGCTTTTGCCTATTCAATTGTAGGTGGTTATACGGAACTTTCAAAAACTGAAAGCTGCAGCATTTCTGCAACTGCTGTAGATATTGATGTATCTGGATTGTCTGCTGATGGAGTAAGCGTTTCTTCTATTTTGATTGAAGCAAGCGATTGTGACTGGACTTCTGTTTCTGGCAGCTGGTGGATTTATGCTGAGTGGAAAACATCTTCAGAAGATGAAGAGGGTAATGTAACAATATCTACTAAAGGTTCTAACATTTCATGGGTAGATAATACCTACTACAAGGCTACAATAACAGATGCAACTTCTATTGCAGAAATCCTTGCTGCTGGTACAATTTCAATTACTGGTTCTGACGGCCTTTCTGCTACGATTACAGTTTCATACAAATAGGATTTCCTCCTGAAATAAGTTTTGCCGCGCCGGGAATGTGGGTTCCTGGTGCGGTTTTTATTTTTTTTTGAAGCATACCGGATTTTGTTTAACGCGCTGTCCATGACTACGCTGTCGCTCTGGTGCTCAGCTTCGCTTCGCACTCACTTCGTGCTCATTCCCATCGCGGCTAGGCTGCTTTTGGAAAGAAATGTGCCTTTCGTAAACAGTTGTGCCATGGAGGGCGCCTTCTTTAAACCGACCGCAAGAATTGCGTAAGCTCCAATGTTGCCTCCAGTCAGAAGGCCGATCTCCGCACATTTGAGCAATTTTTTTTAATAGACTTACTGTTCTTGTTTCGAAAAAAAAAGTTCGTCTTTTTCAAAATCTGCCACCGAAAGAGGAAGTGGCAAAAAACTTTCGTAACCAGGTTTTACTTTCAAAAAAAATCTCACCATTCGTAAACAGCCCATGCTTTTGAAAACATACATTGCATTCGTAAACAGTCCCCCGCTTCTAGAAACAATCACTCCATTCGTAATCAAGTCCGCTTCCAAATCAATTAAGGGAGCCTCTTAAAATTGCAATTTTTAGAGATCCCCTTAAACCATTCCACACCCTCTTATCCCTTAAGAAAAAAATCAGTAAAATAAGGGCAGAGTTTTTTTATGAAATTTATTGATTTTCACTGCCACGTTTACCCTTACAAAATTGCGCGCCGGGCTACGGACTATCTTACTTCAACTTTTGATGCTAAGGCGGAATGGCCTGCTACTGTAGAAAATCTTTTGATTTTTGGAAGCGCTGCCGGCATTTCAAAATTTGTGCTTTTGCCTGTTTCGCAAAAAGTAGATCATGTTAGAAAAATCAACGACTTTGCCATTTCAGAAAATCATGCTGAAAATAAAATTATTTCTTTTGGAACAATTCATGCCGGTCTTGAAAATATTTGCGGCGAAATTGAATACATAAAAAAATCGGGCTTACACGGCATAAAAATTCACCCTGACCAGCAGGGCTTTGCCATTGACGATCCCCGCCTTTTTGACGCTTACTCTTTTTTGAGTGACATAAATTTTCCGGTTTTATTCCACTGCGGAGATAAAAAAATCAATTTAAGTCACCCGGAGCGCACAAAAAAAATCATAAAAAATTTTCCAAAACTGAATATGATTTGCGCCCACTTTGGAGGCTGGCAGGTTTTTGACCAGGCCCGCCAGCTGCTTTCAAAAGAAAATATTCATTTTGACATGTCTTCTTCCATGTACTATTTGGGCAGGGAAAAAACTGTATCTTTTATAAATGACTACGGGGCAGAAAAAATATTTTTTGGAACGGATTTTCCTCTGTGGGGCCAGGAAAAAGAAATTGAAAAATTCATGGCCCTAGAAATTTCTGACCGCCAGAAAGAAATGATTGCCTACGAAAATGCGGAAAACTTTTTTAAGGACCAGGGCCTAGTTTTGTAAAAGTGGCTGGTTAGGAAAGATGCTTTTGTTGTGCGAAGCGTTGCGGTTTACGAAAGGGGGAATTGTTTTGAATAGCAGTGCTTATTTACGAAAGCAGCGCCTGTCTTGCGAAGTGCAACATG
>CAVCWN010000213.1:0-6972 GCA_963605975.1 Desulfovibrionaceae bacterium
GGCATAGGCTGTAACCAGTTCAAACCATGTAAGAGGTCTGGAAGAAGGAAAATCTTTAGCCTTTAATTTTTCTATTTTTTCCATAACTTCTCTTGCAGAAGAAGAATAAATCTGGTCAGAAAAAAACTTGCCACTTAAAGTAATGCGTTCCCTAAAATCCAAAATATGAGGCGAAGAATATAAACCAACTGCCATTCCTTTTTCTGTAAGAATATTTGCTAAAAAAGCAGAAACAGACCCCTTCCCCTTAGAACCCGCTACATGGAATGAAGGACATGAGTTTTGTGGATTTCCTAATTTGTCACAAATAAATTTAATCGTATCAAGCCAGAAAATATTTTTTTTTGGCGTCTTTTCAAAATTCAAATATCTGTCTGCCCAAGACAAAAACTCATTTAAATCATCTGTCAATTTTATTGCTCCAGTAATTTTTCATAAGTCCAGCTTGAAATGCTAAAAGAATAATTCAATTTGGAAATGCCTTCGTGTTCCGCGCTAGAAGTAAATGGTGAAGAATTTATTTTTGTTGTCACCGAATAAGAATTATTTCCATTGTCATAAAATTTTAAAGTAATGTCCGCTTCGTTTTCAAAAATTTTTGTAAGAGTGTGACTGGGGGTGCTGCCATCAGGTGGAATAAAAGAAATTATTTGTCCCCTTCGCAAAAAATTTTCAGATTCTTCTTTTGAAAGTTCAGTCACTGCTTGAGGAAAAATATATGGATCCGCCCAAAACTGAGCATCTGCAGTCAAATATGTAGAAACAGCATTTTCAGTTTCGAAAGTTTTGTCCTGCCCCTGACTTCTTAAACAGATGCGTTTTAAAATTCCATCTTCACTGCCATAATAAAGTTTTGAAAATACTGTGCCGTCAGAAGCCGCAAGTGTAATTTTTTTTGCACTCTCTTCATCAACTCCTAAACTTTCCCATGAAGCTGATTTTTCAGATTTTTTATACATCTTTACAGTTTTAGAAAGTACAGACAAAAGATTTTTAACACTGCTTGAATCACAAGGCCAAACGCAGTTTGTTTTAGAATCGCTTCCAATCCAAATAGAGCCGTATTTTTTCAGACTTACACTTTCGCTTTCATTTAGGGAAGGAACTTCAATTGTAATTTGAGAAACCTCTTCTGTGTATTTTGGATTTAAAGCAGCAGAAGTTAGAGCAACTCTCTTATTTTTTGCAAAAGGAATAAAGGTCAATGCTAAAATAAGAAAAAGCACAATATCAAAAATATAAAAAAGTAATATTCCTTTTGATTTATTAAAAATCTTCATAAAATATTTTCTCCATTCGAAAATGAGTTTTTAGAGTTCCATTAAAAAAATTAATTTTTCTTTAGCGCAGAATTTTTTTTCTTTCTAAAAATGTAAAACACAATGTAGAAAAAGAAAAGAATGGCTAAAGGAAAAAGGCATGTAATCAAAATTATTTCAATATAAATTTGATTTTTGTTTGATGAATCAATTTTATACAAAGTTTGATCTGTCGTCTCTCTATTTTTTAATGGCAGAATTTCCTCTTGATCATTTAACTTAAGAAGTGAATCCAAAAGAAAATCAAAACTTCTCATATCCCCAACAGAAGAAGCTGCATAATTAAACATGATTTTTGTGTAGGCATATTGATCGCCGTAAAGAAATAAAGCAGAATCGGTATTTTTATTTTTTGCTTCAAGACAAACGCATTCACTTTTATATTGTGAAGTATCTTCTGCAGTTTGCGGGAAATAAAAAGGATTTGTTTCATATTTGCCGTCAACTTTTTCAACTTGCCATGTTTTTGAACTTGTAAAAAGCAATTCCTCGACTGTAAAGCCTTCTTCACTTGCAATGTCACTGTCGAAAGTTATTGCTGCAGGCCAGAACATTGAAAGTCCATTTAAAGCATTTTTTTGCTTTAACAAAACAGGCCACAAAGGATAATTTACGTATTCTGTCTGCCCGCTTACGCTTTGACCGCTTGTGCTTGTGTCAGAATAAAAAGTAATCCTGAAATTTGAAATGTCCGCGGTAAGAGAATCCTTAAAATAAATTCCATATCGTTGGAGTAAGTAAATTACATTATCCGATTGAGGATAAATGGACCAGTCATTTGCTATGTCAACAGTAAATGGAGTTGTTGCAATAAAAACTTTTCCGCCATTTTGAATGTAATCTTTTAGAGCCTGTGTATCTTCTGCATTAAAATACGATGTACCCAAAATTAAAAGCGGCACTCCCCTTACACTTGAAAAAGATATTCCTCCATTTTCACGAGCCTCGCTTGGCCTGTAAGTATGAAGTGTTACAAATCCCATTGTCTGAAGCCACGGTTCAACATAAGAATAATCTTCTTCTAGATCCAAGCCGTTTCCTGTAAGAATTTGAACTGCCCTCGGAACATTTAAAACCATTGCTTCCATTCTGCTTGTCAAATCAAATTCCAAAGTACGGTTTGTATAAACTACAGGGATGGTTTCAATGCGGCCAAGATAATTCATGACGATTGCAGAATAAACTAAGGATACAGAGTCCCCTCTTGAAGAAGTGCCTACTTGGTCTCCGTAGATTCCATAATTATTCAAAGAACTTACGGCATCTTCTTTTACGGGATCTAAAATTTCCAGACTGATATTTTTATTTTGACTGGCATATTCAAGAAGAAATTCTTCAACATCCTTTACCTGAGGATAAATATTTTTTAGTGAAGGTGTGCGGTAATAATAAATTTGCAAAGGTTCATCAAGTTCAGCAATAATTTTTTTACTATATTCACTTACAGTAAAATATTTCGATTTCGTTGTATCAATTCTTTTGTAAAGTCTTGCAGAAAGAGCAATTATCAAAATGAAAGTAACAAAAGTAAAAAACTTATATTGCCTGAATATTTTTGAAGGATTTCCTCTCTTTTTTTCAATTGCAAAAATTGATTGAGCAAAAAAGAAAAAGAAAAGTGCGATAAAAAAGAAAATGTCTCTTGTATCAATAATTCCCTTTCCGGCAGCATCAAAATGCCAGGCAAAAGAAATTTCTTTTAAAAGCCATGAAAGCCACTGTGGCAAAGAAAAATATCTTACAAGTAAGTGAGAAAAATTTACAGCTGACAAAATTAATGCTGTAAGAACAAAGGCCAGCCCCTTATTAGAAATCACAGTGAAAAAGAAAATACTCAAAGCTGAAGAAACAAGAAAATACAAAAAAAGTAGAAGGTAAGCACAGACAACCTGCGACAAATCCAAGTCACCGTAAAAAGAAACAAGAAGTGGAAGGAAAAAAGTTAAAATACTTGCAACAAGAAGTACCGTCATAAGTGACAAAATTTTTGCAAGAGGAATAGAATAATTTTTTCCAGGCCATGTGAGTTCTTCTTCACTAAAAGGAAGCAGGGCACTTAATGCCGGAAGCAAAAGAACTGCTATGTAAGGAATTCCCTGAAAGAAAACCCTTAAATCTGTAGACGCTGTTGATGAGAAAAAATTCTGCAAAAGAAAAAATCTTACCACAGAAATAATTATGAATAAAAAAGTAATTAAATAGGTAAAAGGGTTAATTGCAAATTTAAACAAAAATCTTTTATAAAGTGATTTAAAATTTTTCATAAACTAATCCTTTTTTGTAAGCGAAATAAATGCATCTTCAAGATTATTCTTTTTTGTCAAAGAAAGAATTTCTTCAATTGTCCCTTCAGCTGCCACAGAACCTTTTGAAATAATATAAATGTAATCGCAAAGGGCACTGGCTTCATCAATGTGATGTGTTGAAAGAATTACAACTTTATCTTTTGCCAGAGTCTTTATTGTTTTTTTCATGCTTACAATTTGAGCAGGATCAAGACCGGTTGAAAACTCATCCAGAATTAAAACCTGGGGATCAAAAGACAAAACTTTTGCAAAAACAGTCCTCTGCAAATATCCTTTTGACAAAGTTGAAACTTTTTGAAAACGCACAGCATCTAAGTCAAAAAGTTTTATTGCATTTTCAACATTTTCTTTTATTTGATTTTCACCAAGATTATAAAGCTGCCCTTCAAAAATCAAAGTTTCTTCAACAGTCAAAGAAGGGTCAGACTGAGGAAATTCTGGAACATATCCACTGACACTTCTTATAAAAGCATTATCATCATTTCCAAAAACAGAAACACTTCCCTCACTTGCATAATGAAGCCCGGCCAGAGCTTTTAAAATTGTAGACTTACCAGCCCCGTTTAAGCCCAAAAGGCCTGTAACTTTTCCACGCTGAGCCTTCAAGTTTACATTTTTGCAACCAGTAATTTTTTCTTTCCCTTTAGAATATATTTTTGAAAAATTCTTTAGTTCAACAAAATCATCCATTAATTTTTCCGCCATTTTTTTTCTTAAGAAAATTAATCTTCATAAGGAATTTCAAAATGCATTCTGTCATGAGTTAATTCCGAAGCAGGCCAGACAGACTTTGCTTCTTCAAGCAAAATGCTTAATTCTTTGTCCGTGTAACGGGGACTGTAATGAATCATTGCCATTCTTTTTACATTTGCATCTCGGGCTATACTTGCAGCCTGCATGGCAGTCATGTGTTTTTTTTCTTTAGCCTGATCAAGACAATCCTGGGCAAACATTCCTTCACAAATCAAAAGATCACTTCCCATAACTTCTTTTGCAATTGAAGGAAGATACAGTGTGTCTGTTACAAAACTAAATTTTCTGCCACTTCTGTTTTTGCCCACAACTTCTTCACTTTTTACTTCTATTCCATCTTCATTTAAAACACTTTCTCCCCTCTGCAATTTTCCCCAGAGAGGACCTTTTGGAACCTTTAATTCCATAGCTTTTTCTGGATTAAATTCGCCGGGTCTGTCCAGTTCTTCCAAAGTGTAACCTACGCAAGTTTTTGAATGTTCTAGAGGGAAAGCCCTTACGTAAAAATCTTTGCCTTCAAAAACTGTACATGGAGCTTCAATTTCTTTTACAATGATTGGATAGTTGATGTACATATCCAAAACCCTGCGACTCGTTTCAATGTATTCTTTGATTTTTGGAGGACCGAAAATATAGAGAGGTTCTTTTCTTTCCACTTGACTTGAAAGCATAAGAATACCTGGCAAGCCAGTAACATGATCTGCATGTGTATGTGAAACAAAAATAGCTGAAATTTTTTTCCATTTAAGATTTAATCTTTTTAATGAAACTTGAGTTCCTTCTCCCCCGTCAAAAAGAAAAAGATCTCCGTCCCTTCTAAGCAAAACTGATGTTAAATGTCTATAAGGAAGTGGCTGCATTCCTCCACACCCAAGTACAAAAGCTTCCATATTCATATTGATTTACTTTACCCAAAAAAATGCTTTTACTCAATAAAAGTCAGACTAAAATAAATGTTATGCAAATTTTGAATATCAATAAAACTAAAAATCAATTTAAAATCCCCAAAAAAATTCTAAAAATTGTAGAATTTTAGAAATGCTCAAAAACTTGTTAGAAATATAAAAAACTGCTATAGTGTGAATGCAGGTGGGAAAATGATTTGGATTCTTGGAAACAAAGGACAAAGTGGCAGCGAAATATGCCATGTCTTAACCGAAAATAAAATTTCGTGGATTGCATCAGATACTGAATTAGATGTTTGCGACACACATGCATTGGAAAAATTTGTTTTATCCCATGACCGTGAAGCCGGCAGAACAGGCAGTGCCGTAGAAAAAGGAAAAGTTCCTGAAAAAATTACATGGGTCATAAACTGTCTTGAATATCAAGATTTTTCCGAAACAGATGAAGCAAAAATAAAGGCTGAAAATTTTAACGTAAAAGGTGCTCTAAATATTGCCCGCTTGAGTCGGCAGCTGGGAGCAAAACTTATTCACATTTCAAGCGCCTACGTTTATGAAGGGGAAGATCAAGGTCTCTACACAGAAGAATCGCTTTTAAATCCTATAACTTTTTACGGGAAGACAAAAGTTTTAGCGGAAGAAGCAATTCAAAAAGAAATGAACCAGTATTATATTATACGTCCGGGCTGGCTCTATGGATTTGAAGGAAACAATTTGATTTATAATTTGATAAGAAAAATCGCCTACGCCACAAATGCAAGTGTCTTAAATGACAAATTCGGCATGCCTCTGTCGGCAAGAGATTTAGCAAATCTAATTTTAAAAATAATTTTGACGTCAGAAAAAGCCAAAGCTCTTTTTGGAAAAAAAGCAGGCCTTCCCTACGGCATTTATAATTTTGCTTCAAGCGAATCTGTCTCACTCTACGATCTTGCCGGCAAACTCTACGACTATTCAAAACGCTACAAAAAAATTACAAATGACTGTGACATTTCTGCCATTTACGGCCAAGACGATTCCATGAATATTTTTCTTCCGCCATACTTAAACCTTGACTGTAAAAAAATTATTCAGGGTCTGAAAATAAAAAAAATAAAATGGACAGACAGTCTTGAAAAATTTGTAAAAGATAAAAATTTTATTCCTGGGAAATTTTAATTTTTGCCTTTTCCTGATAATAGTTTTCACAGGGATTTTCCGAAAGCAATGTAAAAAGTTCTCTAGAAAAGTCCCTACTGCCTGAATCTTCTGCAATTTGTCCAAGATTAAAAATCAAATTCCAAAGACCATTGTTATTTGCCCATCTATTTATATCAGCATACTTTGAAGCTTTTTGCAGCATGTCAGAAAAATTTTCATATTTATAAAAAATCATTCTGTCTTTTAAAATTTCTTCAATTCGAGTTATTCCTGTAATTGAACCAAGACATGCGCATTTTAAAGCCTTGTCCAAATCATTTGTCTGAAGATAATAGATGGACAAAAGATTTAAAGCCTTTATTGTATAATATTCATCTGAGCGATACATAATAAATAATTTTTCTACATTTTCCCCTTTGTTTTGTTTTACAAGTCGGACAAGAGCATTCATAAAACTGTCATTTTTGTAAAATTTTGATTCGCTCAAAATCAAAAGAAGATATTTTTCATATTCACTCTTATCATCCGAATAAGAAGATAAATCTGACA
>CAVCWN010000214.1:0-2268 GCA_963605975.1 Desulfovibrionaceae bacterium
CTTAGGAGCAGCCGGGTCCTTTCTTTCAGAACAGAAAAATCCATAAATCCAGCCATCCTCGTGCTGGGTCAGCCTCATGTCATAAACATTCACATCTTCTTCTTCAACCTGAGGCAAAAGAAGAGGCAGTCCTTTAAATTCAAAATTATCAATTCCGTTGTCACTTTGAGCCAGAGCAAAAAAAGATTTTCTGTCACTACCTTCCACACGGACAATCAAAGAATATTTTCCATCAAACTTAATCGCCCCCGCATTAAAAGTCGCATTAATTCCCATTCGCTCCATCAAAAAAGGATTAGTCTTTTTATTTAAATCATAACGCCATTCCAAAGGAGCATGGGCCGCCGTCAAAACCGGATTTTTATACCTTACAAAAATTCCATTTCCCGGCAAAAGAGGCTCATTTGGCCGCCTGATCAAAGCATCATGTTCCGCCTTTAAAAGGGACAATCGGTCTTCAAAATTTTCCAACATCATAATTTCCTCCATTGAATTATTTTCAGGTGAATTATTTTATGGGCGTGCCCCCTATCGGGGTCGCGCTTTCCAGGGCTACAGCTTCGCTTCCGGTCTTTTTTTTCAAAAAAGACCCGCGCTTTGCGCGGCCCTTCCAATCGCTCACGCAAAAAGCTATTCCCTGTCCTTCACTTCATCACTAAACAAAAGCTTAGGATTATTATAAAGCCTTATAAAAGAATCAAGCATTTCGTGACCTTCAAGCATTGTAATCCTAGACCCGGATTTTTTAAAGGACTTTATGTAAGGACTGTAGTAAGCCCCTCCAGACCAGAAATTTGCCCAAAGCAAAAAGTAGCAGGCGCCATATTTTAAACAGACAGCTGCAATTTTTTCATACCATTCAAAATCATGATTACCCGAAAGCAAAAGCGCCTTTCCGTCAGCATTCATAATGCCAGTCTCTGTGTTTGCAAAAAGTTTTTTGTGCTTTACAGCCAGGCCACTTATAAGGGAACACTGTTCCTCATAAAGGGCCCAGAAAGAATTCCCCTGGTTTGCCACCTGCTGGTACATGTCAAATCCCAAAAGATCCACATAAGCGTCCCCAGGGTAACGGCTTTCGTAACCCGCCTGGCAGTGGTACTCGCTGCCCGGACTGTAAGCCCAAATCAAATTATGAACATTTCTTTTTTCAGTAAAATATTCGTATGTGTATTTCCACAAGGCAACAAAATCTTCCACTGAAGAAGAAGCCGCCCCCCACCAAAACCAGTTGCCCGAATTTTCGTGAAAAGGCCTCCATATAAGAGCCTGATCCTTCTTTTGCAAAGCAAGACAAAAATCGCAAACCAAATCCAAATATTCACAATACAAAGAATTCAAAGGGCGGCCCGGCATAACATCCCTTACCACACAACCCCTCAAATCATTAGGAGTATAGCCCGAAAAATTCACAGAAGAATCCTTCAAAAAAAGAGGCCTTTCCTTGTAAGAAGCATTTATTTTTTTATCGATTTTTTTATCTTCGTGGTGGTAAAGAGGACAAGGGGGGCAAACACCTTCCTGCCATTCCTTTAAAAGCTGAAAATTAGGCATGTGGGCGCTCAAAGAAATAATTGCCCCCTTTTTTATACTTTTCATAGCCAGCCTTACACAAGACTTTACCCTCTTTTTTTTGCCCCAGTACCAGTGGCCATTTTCCGTACCCACCAGGCAAAGAGCATCCAGCCCGCAGACAGCCGCATATTCGCCAGTCACATCAAAAGTGTCACTTGACGAAAAAGGCCTTTCGTGGGGACCAGCCTTTCTGTGCATATCATTCTGGTGACCATACATCAAAAGTCCCGCTTCAGACACGCCATTTAAAAAAGCCGCCAGTTTTTTTGCAGCCAGACTTGCCTTTTTGTCACACAGTTCAAAATTCTTTTCTTCAATAAAAGGTTTTACCTTTTTTACCGGAAGAAGGGTCGCCTTAACAAAAGCCTTTTCTTCCTCCCTGGAAAATTTTGTCTTTACCATAATTCCATATTAAGTACATTTTTTAAGTTTTGTAAAGTAAATTTTTACTTAAATTTAGTTAATTTTTTATTTTTTTGAAGCATACCGAATTTTGTCAAACGGCCCTTTCGCCACTTGCTGCGCGCGGTCCTTCGGACGGCCTGTGGCCTGGCTCCAGGGCCGGCTATGTATTTTTGGAAAAAGAAATGTGTCTTTCGTAAAGTACTTAGGCCAGGCTTCGCAGCACACGGCTCACGGCTTCTTCGCTAAAAACTCGCCTCGCGAGTTTTTCCGGTCTTCGACCGTCGCTCA
>CAVCWN010000215.1:0-3695 GCA_963605975.1 Desulfovibrionaceae bacterium
TCGAGAGGTATCTCTAAAAAAACATTGAAAATGATTTTTTAGAGATACCCTAAAATACAAAAAAAATCTGTCTGCCATAAAGTTTTAAAACACTTTATTTTTTTTCAAAAACAAAATGTAATTTTAAATTGCCACTAGTCGGATTGGAGTGGGCCCGAAGGAATTCTTTTTTTTGAAGCGAAGATTCAAAAAAAAAGAACGGAGCGCCAGCGGAGCCACAGAAAGCCGTCTTTAAATGCGGCCTCTCCAAAAAAAGAAAAATCCAATCCTTTACATTCAAAAAAATTATGCTAAAATATTTCCATGAAAAAGATTTTTAAAATTCAATTTATTTTTTTGACATTCATTTTGCTGGCGGCTTTTTCTTCCTGCACAAGATTTAAAGCTTTTGACCGAAAAGATACCGGCCCTAAAATTTATCTTATGACCGGCGTAAACCAGTTTACCAACGGAGATTTTTCTTTGGGAGACAAGGGCTGGGGCACCTACCTGCAGGCGGGTGGCAGTGCAGAAGCTGAGTACGGCAAAGATTTTGCAACTGTAAAAATCAAGCGACCAGGTTCTAAAGAATACGGCGTTCAGTTTTTTTATGACGGCCTGCGTCTTTACCACGACGGAAATTACACTTTTTCTTTTACGGCAAGTTCAAATTATGCCAAGGGCTGCGAAGTGCGCATCCAGTTAAACGGCGGCGACTACCACCCTTACGTAATTGACACTGTTCAGTTTACTCCGGAAGAAAAACGTTTTGAATTGAATTTTACAATGACTGAAGACACAGATGTTGCTCCAAGAGTCGCTTTCAACATGGGAACAATTCCTGACTTTGACGAAAACGGCGGCCAGGCAAATGTTACCATAAAAGATGCTTCACTTGTTTTAAATAACACAATTGCCCAGGCGGAAAAGGGCAACGGTGGGGCAGACATTGTTCGCGTAAACCAAGTGGGCTTTTCTCCTGAAGAAAAAAAAGTTGCTTACGTAAAAGTTGAAAAATCAAATTTAAAATTCCAGCTTTTGGACAAAGACAAAAATGTCGTTTACGAAAAAAAACTTTCCAAACCAGTCCGCGACGAAATGTCCTGGGAATATGTTGCCAAGGCAGATTTTTCGGATTTTAAAAGTCAGGGAACTTACACTGTAAAAGTTGAAGAAAACGAAAGCTTCCCATTCCAGATTACTTCTTCTCCATACAACAATCTTTTAAAAGACGCTTTAAGATTTTTCTACCTTGCCCGCTGCGGCCAGAGCGTCGAAGATGAAACATTTGGTCACCCTGCATGCCACACACAAATTTCTGCAAATATGGCCCGCAAAGAAGAACGTGACACTCTTGGCGGCTGGCACGATGCCGGTGACTACGGACGCTACGTGGTTCCAGCTGCAAAAACCGTAACAGATTTACTTTTGGCATCAGAAAAACTTTCTTCTTCTGCAATTGACTTTGACGTAAAAGAAGAAGTCCTTTACGAACTGGAATGGATGCTCAAAATGCAAAAAGAAGACGGCACTGTCATTCACAAAGTAACATGTTCCAAATTTCCTCCATTCGAAATGCCGGAACTGGAAACAGGCAACCTCTACCTTTCAGAAACAAGCCGCACCGCCACCGCAGACTTTGCCGCAGCCCTGGCCTTCGCTTCGCTTTACTATTCTAGTGACGCAGAACTTTCTCAGAAAATGTTAGCCGCTGCCACAAAAGCCTGGAACGCAATGCAGGATGGTTTAATTCCTTTCAAGAAATTTAAAAACGCATCTTCAATCGTAACAGGCGAATACACAGACACTTCCAGTTTGGACGAAGAATATTTTGCAGCATGCGCTTTAGCCCTTGCTACGAAAGAAAAAAAATATGCAGACTCTGCTTATCAAATTAGACAAAGCGCAATGTCAGCCAAGGAAGGTGCATGGCAGGAACAGTTTGGCTGGGAACAAATGGAAGGTTATGGCGATTACATCATCCTCACAAACCAGCCACTCTTTTCAAAAGCCCTGGTTGATGACGTAAAAAAAGCCGTAAGCCTTGCTGCAAAAAAATACGCTTCTAATGTAAAAAAATCAGGCTTTTGCCAGGCACAGAGCCAAGTGGACTGGGGCAGCAACATGGAAGCAATGAACATTTCATTTTTACTTTACCTTGCATCCATCACAGAAAAAAATGCCTCTTACATCGATTACGCCAAAAATCAAGTAGATTACGTCATGGGCTCAAATCCAATGAGCCGCTCTTACGTAACAGGCTACGGTTCAAACCCGCCCCTTCACCCTCACCACCGCCCGTCAATCGCAAAAGACATCCCGCAAAAAGGCATGTTAGTCGGCGGCCCGGACCAGGCCCTTGAAGACGAGTTCGCCATAAATCTTGTTTCAGACAAGCCGGCCCTCCAGTGCTACGTAGACAACTACCAAAGTTTTTCTACCAACGAAGTCACCATCTACTGGAACTCCGCCCTGGTTTTAGCCTTGTCCCTCCTTTACTACTAAAAGTTTAGTCAAAAAAAATCCCCCTGCCACCTTTTCTCGCAGAGGGATTTTTTATTTTTAATTTTTATTTTAATTTTCAGGGCCTTCCCCCGCTGTAAAAAATTACATTTTTCACATTCAAGTTGCTTTGTCAAAAAAAACAAACATCCCTGTAAATGTACAAACATTTTTTTTCCAAACACCGGGGTCGCGTCTTCCGCAATTCCGCTTTCGCTTCATTCCTCCGTTCAGGCTAAAGCCTTCACTCCGGAAGAGGCAGCCATGGCTGCCTCTTGCTACAGCCGCTAAGGCTAGTCCAGAAATATTTTTTTCTTAAAGAAAGCAACCTTTTGCCAGCCACTTGCGCTGAATGTCAGTCGTTTTTTTTACAGACGGAACTTTATCTTCTATAAATCATTCAGTTAAACATATTTTCAATTTCCTGCTGGTCTTTTACTTTTTCCACCGCAGCTTTTAAGGACTCTTCAGAAATATCATTATATAACTGTTGAACATCTTCTTTGTCAAAATAAAGAGGTTCTAACTCTCTGGAAGCTGTACTATATGCGCTACTGATAATATCTTTTACTTTCGTTGAATATATCACAAATTGATGGTTTGTCGGTGATTGTGAGAGAAATCCAAAACATAATTCTCCAGCACCACCTAGAGCATCTCCACTGTAGTTTAGCCACCCAGCAAGTACTGTAGTTTTGATAGGAAGTTGTTTTTCCAATTCTACACCTTTTGTTCTAGCCAGTTCTTCCCATTCAAAATACTTTTCGCATGCAGACCGTAAATCTGCCAGGTTTTCTCCACTTAGAAAAAAACACATTTCTCCAAGAGGTAAATTTCCATATTCCAAAATATATATATTTTGTGATGGAGCATACTTTATTTTTAGCTCCGCCTCATTCAGTCCCGAAGTATATTCATTAAAAGTCCCGCATGATTCCGTAAAAAGCAAATATTCGTCAGCAACTGCAGCCGAAATTGTAAGCGCTCCCAACAAAAAAAACATCGCGATTCTTTTTCCATTGTGTTTAAGCATAATAAGCCCCTTATAATTAGAAGATTTTTTTAATCGCAAAGAGGAAACGAAGTGACCGACTTTGCGATTAAAAATAACTTTGTCAAGTTATTTTTAGGCTATAGCCTAAAAAATCCACCTGTAGTAAAAAAAAATCAAAAAAATTCCTTTCCCTCACAAAAATCTTCTTTCAAAAACCGCC
>CAVCWN010000216.1:0-2456 GCA_963605975.1 Desulfovibrionaceae bacterium
GCGCTTTTCGTTTCGATTTGCGTTTTTCGTAAACAATGGCGCTTTTCGTTTCGAATGGCGTCTTTCGTAAACAGGGGCGCATTTCGTTTCGAATTACGTCTTTCTAAAACAGAGACCGCCTTTCGTTTCGATTTGCGCTTTTCGTAAACAGTGGCGCTTTTCGTTTCGATTTGCGCTTTTCGTAAACAGTGGCAGCATTTGTAAACATCCACTTCTTTCGTAAACCGCCCCCTCCCCCATTCAAAAAAATCTTGTCAATTTTTCATTATTTAAGTATCTTAAGTTCAGAAAAAAAAGGAGGCGCATTATGATCTTAGAAATAAACGAAAAAAATTTTGAAAAAGAAGTTTTGAAATCCACCATCCCGGTCCTACTAGATTTTTGGGCGCCATGGTGCGGTCCCTGCCAGAGCATGTCGACCACAATTGAAGAAATTGCTGAAGAAAAAAAAGGCAGTTTGAAAGTTTGCAAAGTGAATGTTGATGAAAATCCAGGCCTTTGCCAGCAGTTTGGAATTATGAGCATTCCAAATTTTATTTTCTTTAAGAATGGCCAAATGACAGATCAAGTTATTGGAGCTCTTCCAAAGGAAGAACTTTTACTACACCTGTAAAGTTGCTTGTAGAAATTAATTTTTTTAAAGACCACATAATTTCTGGGCATCAAAAAAAAATCAAGGTGCCCAAATATTTTTATTTTTGTATTTTTTTATTGAGGAAAAGATGAGAGATTTGTGCCTTCGCTGCTTAAGACCAAAAAATTCCTGCTATTGCCAGTGGACAAAAGATATTGACTGTAAAATAAAATTCATTTTTTTAATGCATCCAAAAGAAGCAAGAAAGCAGCGCACTGGAACTGGCAGACTTGCTCACCTTTGCCTGCCAGGAAGTAAAATTATTGTTGGAATTGATTTTACTCAAAATGAAGAATTAAATTCTTTATTAAAAGATCCTTCATATTTTCCAATGCTCATGTACCCAGGGGATGATGTTTACACCGCCAAGTCAGAAAAACTGCACAGTGATTTAAAAGGCCGCATTCCTTTAATCATCATAATTGATTCAACATGGTTTTGTTCAAAAAAAATGATAAAATTGAGCAGCAACATTAACTGCCTGCCCCGACTTTCCTTTTATTCTTCCTACAAAAGCATTTTTACATTCAAACATGAACCCGAAGAATATTGCGTTTCCACAATCGAATCATGCTATTACATAATCAAAGAATTTCAAAATGAAAATCTTAGCCCAAAAGATGTGGACGCAGAACCTTTAATGACAGTTTTTAAACAAATGATTTTGCACCAGATCAATGCAGAAAATGACCGCATCGCTTCCGGTAAAAAAGGAAACCATGCCTATGACTGTCACTACAATAAAATTCGTCCTGTGCCAACTTTTGATGAATAATTTTTCTCAAATTGATTTTTATTTTTGACTTCTGATTTTACTTTTTTCTACTTTTGCTTTTTGTAAAAATGCTGGACGAATTTTCATACCCTGGAGTTACTTCGCTTACAAGAAGAAAGTCACTGGCCTGGGAAGAAATTATTTTTTCTTCATAAAGTCCATTTTTAAAATCTGCATACAGTGAAGAAAGATTTTGTCTTGCAATGCTCCTTGTTACGGCAGAAGAAGTTACCAGGCTGGCATCAAAGGGATCTCCCAGCCAGTTTTCATTTTGCAAAACAAGTTCAGCAATTTCAGAAAAAGTATCTAATTTTTTTTCATAAGTTTCGTAGCAAAGGGCATCCAGGGGAAGTCCTGTCTGACTGTCAATAACTGCAATAACATCACTTTGAGCAAAAACGGCAGAAGAATTTTCTGACCACAAATCTACAGCATAAGAAGATGTGTCTAAAGAATAAGAAGCCGTTAAATCACCGTCAATTTCTGAAATTAAAATTTCGTCTGTAATTTTATCCTGGGGAATTGTTCTCATGTGAACAGTAACATAAGATCCCGCCTTCACTTCAAGGTTTGGACATGTGTAAGATTTTTCTTCTCCATCGTTCGCAGAAATGATTTTGACGCCCGAAAGATTTCCATCTTCCAGAATAAAAAGTTCAACAAATTCAGTTTTGTAATGCTTTACCTTGTTTATGGATTTTGAGCCATAAGCGTTCCTGACTTCTGAAATCAAAAGAGAAGGCACCCTGCCATTAAAACCTTTAAATGGAATACTAAAAGACAAAATATTTTTGTTTTCATCCATCACACATCCATCCAACTGGTAAGAAGATCCAGGCGTCATTTGATTTTGCAAGCGCAGCAAAAGTTTTTCTTCTTCAAAAGAAAAATCACAGGGGACTTCTTGATTTTCATTTTCCAAAAGCAATGTTAAAGAAAGATTTGAAACTTCAACATTTTTTGTAAATGACAATTGAACAAGGTCAGCTTCTTTTAATTCAAAAGAAGTAATTTTGGGTACAGAAAAATCTCCGCTCAACATGCTAA
>CAVCWN010000217.1:0-2199 GCA_963605975.1 Desulfovibrionaceae bacterium
ATATACTGCTGTCCTTGTAATTATTTCCTTTGTGCGCGAACTTTTGGGTTCAGGCACACTTCTTGACGGCACACCTTTTAAGGTAACATTAATCCCTGAAGATTACAGGATTGGTCTTTTTAATTCTGCGCCTGGCGGATTTTTAGTATTCGGTTCTTTAGGTGCCCTTATGCAGGCCATCAAAAACAGAAAGGAAAATGTTGCCAGAAAGGATTTAAAAGCTGAACAGGAATTTGCAAAGAAACTTGCAAATGACAAACCGCCTGTAGATTTAGAAGAAATCAAGGCTGGCGATAATTTAGAAAATGCTGGGCCTTCAAAAGAAACTGGTGTAAATCTTTCAGCAAATTCTGAAAATCCTGCAAAAGATGAAAATTCAAAAAATGAGGAGGCAGCAAAATGAGTAACCTTCTTTCCATTTTTATAAAAGCAGCAATCATAGACAACGTTGTCTTAATTCAATACCTTGCCATCTGTCCTTTTATTGGCATGACAAGTGACACTCAAAAAGCTTCAGGCATGGGACTGGCAACTACATTCGTAATTGTTCTTGCAACTGCAGTAACATGGCCTTTGTACACTTATGTTTTAGTTCCACTTCACCTGGAATTTTTACAGACACTTTTCTTTATTCTGGTAATTGCTTCCCTGGTACAGCTGGTTGAATTTTATTTGAAAAAATCAGCCCCTGCCCTTTATTCTTCCATGGGAGTTTACCTTGCCCTCATTACAACTAACTGTGCCGTTCTTGGTGTAACAATCAAATGTATTTCCAAGAATTACAATTACGGTGAAAGTTTAGTTTACGCTCTGGGAACAGCCTTAGGCTTCCTTTTGAGTATGGTGATTATGAGTGGTGTCAGGACAAAGCTTAAATCTGCAAAAGTTCCAAAGGCTTTTTCTGGCGTACCAATTCTTTATGTGGCTGCAGGTCTTTTGAGTCTTGCATTCCTTGGTTTCAGCGGACTGATAAAGTAAGGTGAAGTATGAATGTTATTATTTTTACAGCAATAGTCGCTCTTGTAGTGGCATTTATTTTGGGTCTTTTACTGGGTCTTTTTAAAAAGATTTTTGCAGTTGATGTTGATGAAAAAGTTCAGCAGGTAAGAGATGTTTTGCCGGGGGCCAACTGCGGTGGCTGTGGTTACCCTGGTTGTGATGGATTTGCAGCTGCGGTTTGTCAGGGACAGGCTCCTGCTAACGGCTGTAGTGCCGGTGGTGGACAGGTAGCAAAAGAAATAGGACAAATTCTGGGGCAGGAAGTTTCTGTGGAAACAAAAGTTGCCTTTCTTGCATGCCAGGGTTCAAATGAATGTGCAAAAAAACGTCCGACTTATATAGGCGTAAAGTCATGCAAAGCGGTTGCCCTTAGCGCAAACAATACAAAACTTTGTTCTTTTGGATGCATTGGTTTTGGAGACTGCATAAGTGCCTGTAAATTTGGAGCCCTTTCCATGACAAGTGAAGGTCTGCCAAAAGTTGATTACAACAAATGTACGGGCTGCGGTGCATGCGCAAAGGCTTGTCCAAAGCATCTGTTTTCTTTAAGAAGCACTTCTTTAAAAGGCGCCATTGCCCTATGTTCAAGCCACAGTGACAACAAGGTGCAAATCAAAAAGGACTGCAGCGCCGGCTGTTTTAAATGCGGTCTTTGTGCAAAAAAATGTCCTAAAGAAGCTATAGACCTTTCTTCCGGCATTCCGCAAATTGATTACGAAAAATGTATCAGTTGCAGAATATGCGTAAAAGCCTGCCCAGATCATGTTCTTGAAATGATTCAGGATATTGTAAAATAAGAAGTCTAATTTTTTACAAAATGAAAACTGTCTGAAAGATTCAAATGAATTTTTCAGGCAGTTTTTTTTATATTGCGGATAAAAATATTGGTATTTCTAGAAAATCATTTTGCAGACAAAAAAATTGAAGTGGTAAAAGGAGCGCTTTCAACTTAAAAATGGACTTCGCTTTTCTCCGCTGTCTAGTAACATATATTTACACTTGACTACTTGACGTTGGACTTGACCACCGACACCATTGTTTGAAGGGCCAATTGAAGAATCGGTTACTTCCGAGCAGGCAATTTTTATTTCACTATCAGGAATAAAACATCGTCTATACTGTCATCAATTGTAAAGTCCGCGCTAATTGCCCACTGGTTCTTGCTGGCGACTTTTTCACATTCGCCAAGGATTAATTTAT
>CAVCWN010000218.1:0-3781 GCA_963605975.1 Desulfovibrionaceae bacterium
CATCATAACAGCTGCCTCTTTTGAAGACAGGATTGTTCACCACGCCTGCATGAATATTTTAGAGCCTGTCTTTGAAAAACAGTTTATTTTTCATACTTACGCATGCCGAAAAAACAAGGGCTGTCACAAGGCCATTTATTTTGCTTTTAAAAAGGCAAAGTCCTGTAAATATTTTTTAAAACTTGATGTAAGAAAATATTTTGATTCCATAGACCATAAAAAGTTAAAAGAACTTTTGTGTAAAATTTTGAAAGATGAAGGGGTTTTAAAAGTACTTTTTGAAATAATTGATTCTTACCATGTGGCAGAGGATCGGGGCCTGCCGATTGGAAATTTGACCAGCCAGTTTTTTGCAAATTTTTATTTGTCACCTTTAGATCATTTTGTTTTGGAAACTTTAAAGCCTGCTTCTTATGTGCGCTACATGGATGACATAATTATTTTTTCTTCTTCCAAAAGTCACTTAAAATTTATTTTTAACGAAATGAAAAATTTTATTTCTGCTTTTGATTTGACATTCAAGCAGCCTGAAATTAATTCCTGTAAAAACGGCCTGCCTTTTTTGGGATATTGCATTAGTGACAAAAGAATAAAAATCTTAAATAAAAACCGCCGGCGTAAAAATAAAAAAATAAAATTTCTTTCTTACCTGGCAGAAAAAGGCCTTATTGATGAAGATGAATTTTCTGTCAGGCTATCTGGTATTTTAAATATTATGGGAGTTTCTAAAAATTGCAATTTTTAGAGATACCCTTATTTCAAAATAGAAAATGAATTTTTAAATAATCGCTAGTCGGATTGTAGCGGGCCCGGAGGGATTCTTTTTTTATGAAGTAAAAAAAGAACGGAGCGAAAGCGTAGCCGCGCTATCTGCAACGAGCACGTAGTGCGAAGTTTCAAGCTAAAGCCGTCTTTAAAGTTGCTTTCTCCAAAAAAATAAAAAAAATAGCTTATTGAAAATGGCGGGGAAAAAAAATAAAATCTTTGCAAATGAAAAATACGGTTTTAAAAAAAATAGGCATGGCTTTTTGCTTTTTTATTTTTGCGGGACTGTCTCTTTTTGCAGGGGAAAAAAATTCTTTTCAGACGGAAGGGGATGATGGGGAAAAAATTGAAAATGAAAAGTGGCAGGCGGCGCTGGAAATTTTTAAAAATGCTAAGGCTGAAAAAATTGTGCTTGAAGATGAAGTGCTTTACATTTACCCTTCGCTGAAAGATTTGCACAAATTGTATCCAAAGGATCTTTCAAAGGTGAGTGTGAAATTTGCCACTTACTATGTTTTAAACAGGGCCAGTGCGGATTTGGGTTACCAGCCTTGCTATATGATGAATGCAACTCATTCTTTTGACGCAGAAGAATGGGTGTTTGAAAATGGGGCTCCCATGACTTTTTATTTGGAGCTGACGGGCTTTAGGCAAATGAATACAAGAGAGGCTTTTGAAGTTTACAAGGCGGCTAAAATTTCTTCGGATGTGATTGTAAGGTATGACAGGGAAGAAAGTGAAAAACTGCTTTTTAAAAAAAGTGGGGAATAGAATGGTCTTTAAAAAAAATGTCCGCCTCCTGTTTGCAAAAAAAATCTCTTAAAAAAAATATTTCCTTATGGGGAAAATTTTATTATATTCATATATGACTTTAAAAATTTAAGAGGACGAAATGGCTAAATATCAGTTTCAAACAGAAGTAAATCAGCTTTTAAAGTTGATTATTCATTCTATGTATTCCAACAAAGACATTTTTCTTCGCGAAATTGTCTCTAATGCTTCAGATGCTCTTGATAAGCTCAAGTACCTTACAGTTTCAAATGACGCTTACAAGTCTATTACTTTTAATCCAAAAATCGACATTACTTTTAATGAAGAAAAGCAGATTTTGACTGTCCAGGATACTGGTATTGGTATGGACCAGGATGATTTGAACAACAACCTGGGTACAATCGCAAGGTCTGGTACAAAGGCTTTTATTGACCAGTTGTCAAAGAGCGGCAACTCTCAGTCGGATTTGATTGGTCAGTTTGGTGTAGGATTTTACAGCGCTTTTATGGCTGCTTCACAGATTGATGTTTACACCAGAAAGGCTGGCGGTGACGGTAAGGTTTGGCACTGGTCTTCGGATGGAACAAATTCTTATGACATTGAAGAACTGGGCGAAGATAAGGCTGCTTATGCTTTGTACGGTTTTACGGATAAGGCTTTGACTGGTTCAGCTATTGAAATTCATTTGAATGATGATTCAAAGGATTATGCTTCAAGGTGGAAGATTGATGAACTGATTAAAAAATATTCTAACCACATTGCTTTCCCAATTTACTTGCACTACACACAGACAAAGTACGACAAGGAAGGCAAGGCTGAAGGCAGTGAAAATAAAGTTGAGCAGGTAAATTCTGCGAATGCTCTTTGGAAAAAAAGTAAGAGCGAACTTAAAAAAGAAGATTACAACGATTTTTATAAAACTATTTCCCATGATGGAAATGATCCTCTTATGTACGTTCACACTCATGCGGAAGGCACTCAGGAATATACAACGCTTTTTTATGTTCCACAGCATGCGCCTTTTGACATGTACCAGAGCGACTACCAGAGCGGCGTAAAGCTTTATGTAAAGCGTGTTTTTATTACGGATGATGACCGCGAGCTTTTGCCAAGTTACCTGCGTTTTGTTCGCGGCATTATTGATTCTGAGGATTTGCCGCTGAATGTTAGCCGCGAAATTTTGCAGCAAAACAGAATCTTAGAAACCATAAAGAGCCAGTCTGTAAAAAAACTGCTTTCTGAATTCAAGAAGATGGGTGAAGCAGCAGACGAAGTTCGGTCTAAAGAAAATCCGACTGACGAAGAAAAGGAAAAGCTTTCCACATGGAATACTTTTGTAAAGAATTATAATCGTCCGTTGAAGGAAGGTCTTTATTCAGATTTTGCTAACCGTGACGAAATTGCTGACATTTTGCGCTTTAAGTCTACGGCAGAAGAAGGCACTGGGGAAGACAAGTGGATCAGTTTTGCGGATTACGTGAAGCGCATGCAGGAAGGCCAAAAGTACATTTATTACATTACTGGTAAGGATGAAAAACTTTTGCGTTCTTCTCCACTTCTGGAAGCTTACAAAAAGAAGGGCTTTGAAGTTCTGATTATGGCAGACGAAATTGATGATATTGTTTTCCCTGCTTACGGTAAGTATAAGGATTTTGAACTTAAGTCTGTAAACCGCGCTGGCACTGATGAAGAGTTGGGCATTGACAAGGAAGCAGCTAAAAAGCGTGATGAAGAATTTAAAGACCTTAAGGAAAAAATGAAAAAGGCTTTGGGTGACAAAGTAAAGGATGTTCTTTTGAGCAACCGCCTTACAGAAAGTCCAAGCTGCATTGTCATTGACGAAAATGATCCAAGCATCCAAATGGAACGTATGATGAGGGCAATGGGTCAGTCAAATGGTACTGTCATAAAGCCAATTCTTGAAGTAAATGCGGATCATGCTCTTGTAAAAAAATTGCAGGAATCAAGTAATGAAGATTACACAAAGAATTTGAGCGAAGTGCTTTTGGACCAGGCTCTTTTGTCTTCCGGAGTAGAATTGCCTGACCCTGAAGATTTTATAAAGGCAATAAATTCTTTGCTTACAAAATAAAGAAGGAAAGTAAAGGCTTAATGAAGCGGGCAGTTTTTTTAGGAAATTGCCTGCTTTTTTTATTTTTTCTATTGACACAATTCTTTCTTTCCTGTATAGTGTTTCTACATTCAGCAATGAATGTGTGCTCCCTTAGCTCAGTCGGTAGAGCAA
>CAVCWN010000219.1:0-4969 GCA_963605975.1 Desulfovibrionaceae bacterium
GTTCTACATCACATTGATGATGAAGACCTTTCAAAAGAAGTAGAAGAATTTACAGACCGCATGTTGCTGGAGGCTTAGTCAAATGTTAACACCTGAAGAAATCAAAAAAGACTTTCCTGTTTTTTATGCAGAAGAAAATAAAAATCTTATCTATTTTGACAATGCCGCAACTACACAAAAGCCTCTTTGTGTAATTGATGCAATTTCTGATTTTTACAAAAAAAATAATGCTAATCCTCTGCGTGGACTTTATGGATTGAGTGTAAGGGCAACAGACGCTTATGAAAGTGCCAGGCAGTCTGTAGCAGATTTTATAAATGCCGCTTCTTCAAAAGAAATTATTTTTACTAGGAATACAACAGAAAGCTTAAACTTAATCGCTTACACCTTTGCCCTTGACCATTGCCAAAAAGGGGACGAAATTGTAATTTCCTGCATGGAACATCATTCTAATATTCTTCCATGGCAAATGGTTTGTAAAAAAACTGGGGCTAAGCTTGTCTGGCTTGAATGTGATGATGAAGGCCTGATTTCAAAAGAAGAATACGAATCAAAAATTTCTGCCAGAACAAAAATTTTATCTATTGCCCATGTAAGTAATGTTTTGGGCATTACAAATCCTGTAAAAGAAATGGCTTCGTATGCTCACAAAGTTGGCAACTCTGGTAAAGGGGCCTTTGTTATTGTGGATGGAGCTCAAAGTCTTCCTCACATACAAGTTGATGTCCAGAATCTGGGTGCAGATTTTTTTGCCTTGTCTGCTCATAAAATTTTAGGTCCTATGGGACTTGGCGCTCTTTATGTAAAGGAAAGTCTTCTTGAAGAAATGCAGCCCTTTTTGCGTGGCGGTGAAATGATTGAATATGTTACCCGCGAAGATGCAACTTTTGCAGAATTGCCCCATAAATTTGAAGCAGGAACTGTTAACGCTGCTGGTGCTGTGGCTTTTGCAAAAGCTTTGGACTACATTTCAAAGATTGGTTTTGATTACATAAAAAGTCATGATGAAAGTCTTACCAGTCTTTTTATGGACGGAATGAAGCAGTATCCTTACGTTCACATTGTTGGAAACAAGGATCCAAAGCGCCATTCAGGAATTCTTACCTTCACAATTGATGGAGTTCACCCCCATGACATTGCATCCATTTTGGATACAGAAAATATTGCTATTCGTGCCGGTCACCACTGTGCCCAGCCTTTGATGCAAAAATTAAATCTGCCTTCTACAGCCCGCGCCAGCCTTTACATTTACAACACAAAGGAAGAAGTTGAAATTTTTGTAGAAAAAGTTTCTCACATTCGCTCCTGGATGGGCTATAAAGACTAAAAGTCAGGAAAATTAAGGGGTAAAATAATGGACATAAAATCACTTTACGCAGAAATCTTAAACGAACACAACATCAATCCAAATAACAAGGGCGTTTTAGAAAATGCCAGTCTTACCCTGCGTGGCGTTAATCCAAGTTGCGGAGACAATATTTACCTTCAGTTAAAACTTGATGACAAGGGAATAATCACAGCCGCTTCTTTTAACGGTTCAGGCTGTGCCATTTCACAGGCCAGTGTTGACATGATGATTGATGACGTGATTGGAAAAACAAAGGAAGAAGCTCTATCTTTGGCAGACCTTTTTATGGATATGATTCAGGGAAAGGAAAAGGATGAGGCTAAACTTGAAGCCCTGGACGAAGCCGCAGCCCTTCAAAACATCAGCCTTATGCCTGCCAGAGTAAAATGCGCTGTTTTAGGCTGGCATACAATGCAGGAAATGCTTAAAAAAGGCCAGAGCCAGGCGTCTGCCACAGCCCCTCACTGTTCAACAGAGTAGCAAGCCTTTGTCTCTTTTAGGACAAGGCTTTCATTGGTTACTTTTGGGCCTGCCCTTAGAACTTATTTTTTTTCCTTAAGGGAGGCCTCTCTAAAGTTCAATTTTTAGATCTGCCCTTAGAATTTATTTTTTTTCCTTAACAGCGTTCTTTAACTCCTTTAAGAGTTTGTCATAATCTTTTGCACTTATATTATTCCATGTGCAAATGTTTCTTAAAGGATTTGCATCCTGCATTTGAATTTCCATTTCTTCAGAAATTGCTTCTTTTGCGGCGCTGCTTCCAGAATCAAAAACACTTTTTCCCTTATAGAGTGTCTTTTTTACAATTTCCTTTGTTCTTGGGTCACGAAGCAAATCACCTACAGTCGTGTCATCATTAATTTCTAAAGGCAGCAAAACTTTTGTTTCAAAGACTATGCTTTTTGAAAGGCGGATATCCCGTGACGAAGAAGCCAGTAAAATTTCGTATGTGCCGCTTGCAGCATACCAGTCATGGATGTCAGTATTGTAGTAAGCAAAGGCCCTTTTATCTAATTTAAAAGTGATTTTTACCCTGGTTCCTGCCTTAATGAAAACTTTTTCAAAAGCCTTCAGTTCCTTTATAGGCCTGATAGCGCTTTTTGTTTTATCTGCAACGTAAAGCTGGACAATTTCCTTGCCATCCATTTTGCCATTGTTTTTAACAGTCACGCTTACAGTCACTTCGTCTTCGTCACAAATTTTCGTCTTGCTTAAAGTCATATTTGAATATTCAAAAGAAGTGTAGCTTAAACCGTGGCCAAAAGGAAAAAGAACATCCATCTTTTTTGCATCGTAATAGCGGTAACCTACAAAAAGCCCTTCCGCATAAGAGGTATGCCTTTTATCATTCGCAAAATTCAAATAAGAAGGATTGTCCTCAAGCCTTAAAGGAAAAGTTTCCGCTAATTTTCCACAAGGATTAGCTTTACCAAAAATAATATCCAGCAAGGCTTCACTAACAGCTTCACCGCCAAGGTAGGCTTCAAGAATTGCATTTACTTCATTTACCCATGGCATAGTCACTGGCGAACCGTTGAAAAGAACGACAGTAACATTTTTGTTGACTTTAGCCACTTGAAAAATCAATTCATTTTCTTCCTGAGGCAGGTCCATGTGACTTCTGTCATAACCTTCACATTCGTATGAATCAGGTAAGCCTGCAAAAATAAGGACATTCGTGCTTTCCTTCGCAACTTTTACCGCTTCCCTAATAAGATTAGCTTTTTCATTTTCGCTTTCAATTCCACTTTTGCCATTAGCAGCCTTATCAATGTTGTACCCCTGGGCATAGGCAAAATCACGGCCGGTGCTTTTTAAAATTTCAATAAAGCCCTTTGCATTATCCGTGTTTATGTGACTTGAACCTCCCCCCTGAAAGCGAGGCTTTTGGGCAAAGGCTCCAATTACAGCAAGAGAATGTTTTTTTCCTTTAAGACTTGAAAGAAATCCCTGACTCTGTCCAGATTTTAAAGGAAGGGCCCCATTGTTTTTCAAAAGCACAATAGATTCCTTTTCTATTTCCTTTGCAATTTTATGGTGCCTTGAAAAATCAAAATCACCTTCCTGCATATTATCAACATAATTGAAAACCCATGTAAGAATTCTTTGGCATGATTCATCAACAGTCTTTTCTGAAATTTTTCCTGCTTTTACAGCCTTTATGATTTTTTTAGTATTTTCTCCATTAGAAGCAGGCATTTCAAGATCGCAGCCTGCCTCAAGCCCTGCAAGTCTATTACTTACAGCCCCCCAGTCTGACATGACAAGGCCCTTAAATCCCCATTCCTTCCTAAGAATATCAGTTAAAAGTTCTTTACTTTCGCCTGAATAAGTGCCGTTTATTTTGTTGTAACTGTGCATGATTGTATAAGGCTGGGCCTTTTTTACCGCTTTTTCGAAAGCTGCAAGATATATTTCCCTCATGGTTCTTTCGTCAAGATCAGACGAATTCGTAAGGCGGCGATATTCCTGGTTGTTGAGGGCAAAATGCTTTAGCGAAGTTCCAATATGCTTTTCCTGAACTCCTTCAATATAAGAAGCACTCAATTCACCGGCCAAAAAAGGATCTTCACTCATATATTCAAAATTTCTGCCACAAAGAGGGGACCGCTTTATGTTTATGGCAGGCCCAAGAATAGTCGAAACGCCCTGACTGTGGCACTGATCCGCTAATGTCTGTCCCAGTTTGTAAAGAAGGTCTCTGTCAAAAGAAGCAGCCGTTGCGCAGGCAGCTGGAAAACAAACAGCCTTTATGCTGTCATTAAAACCTGCATCTTCTTCAGTCTGTTTTCTTAAACCGTGGGGCCCATCACTTACCATAATTGAAGGAATGCCCAGACGGTCAATATTTTTTGTCCGCCAAAAATCCTTTCCAGACAAAAGGCTGGCCTTTTCTTCCAGTGTAAGTTTTTTCAACAAATTTTTAATTTCCTTAGCCGAATGCTTTTTCATAATAAGCTCCTTTTTTATTGCAACTTTAAAAATTACCATACCAATTTTAACATCATTTTTTTAATTTTCCAAAATATTTTTTTATTTTTCTTTATTTTTTTTCAAAGCATACCGCCTTTTGTTAAACGGCCCTTGCGCCACTTGCTGCGCGCGGTCCTTCGGACGGCCTACGGCCTGGCTTCAGGGCCGGCTATGCTGCTTTTGAAAACAGGGGCCCATTTTCGTAACGCATTTGGTCTAGGCTTCGCAGCACAGCATCTTTAAAAATAAAAAAGGCCACCACCGGGGCAGCCTTAAATTCTTTGAAAAAAAGTTATTTGTTTACCTTTTCTTTCAATGCTTTTCCAACTTTAAACTTTACAGATTTTGAAGCAGGGATATTGATTTCTGCACCAGTTAAAGGATTGCGACCCTTTCTTGCAGAGCGATTTGAAATATCAAATGTTCCAAATCCAACCAAAGAAATAGGGTTGCCCTTTGAAAGTTCAGCTTCTACAACTTTAATAAAAGCCTTAAGTGCCCTTTCTGAGTCTGCCTTTGTAAGACCAGTTTCATTAGCCATTGCTTCAACAAGTTCTACTTTGTTCATAGTAATCTCCCAAATAATGTTCTAAGCGCCTATAATTTTTAAGCGCTGTGCTAAACATTATAACACACAAAGGCCTAAGA
>CAVCWN010000220.1:0-2314 GCA_963605975.1 Desulfovibrionaceae bacterium
AAGTGGAGCGGAGGAATGAGCGGCAGCGAAGGCTGGAAGGGCTGTTGAAGGAAAGAGGGGCTGCTTCAAAAAAGAAGAAAAATGGTAAAAAATTTGACAGTGAAATTTTTTTGTGTTATAACTTAGGCATGAAGAAGTTTTTTAATAAAATATTTTTAATTGGTTTTGTTTCTTTGGGATTTTTGTCATGTGGTGGAGTTGATGTGGTCACAGACAAAAAGGAATTTTCGGAGGAAGATTTACAAAAAGCGTCTTATGCAATTGCTGAAATTAGTCCTTGTATGGCTGATGTCATTTTGGACTCGAATGATTTAATAAATCAATTTTACCAAAAGGCTCTTGAATTGGCTGATGGCGACTATGATGTTCTTTTTGAAGATGCGAAAAATTTTTCTGTAGACTTAGATTCTTCTAGAAGTGTAAAGGGAAAGACTTTTTATAACGCCCTTAGAAGTGAATATAATTCATGTGCAAGAAGTGTAACTTCAAAGAATCTTGATGAATTGCTTAGTGACATTCCTTATCTTAATTTTTATTTTTATGCTCCTGATTATACAAAAGAATATAGTAAAGAAGACGTGCTTGTAACTTATCTTGATTATACTGTTGATGAGTTTGACCAGGAAATTCTTACTGCTTATGATTACAAAGGAAATGTTGTTGAAATTGATGGAATAGAAGTTCCAGATTTTCCGGTAATTGTGATTGGAATAAATGAAAGGGAAGCAATTTCTGCGCAAAGGGCAGATGTTGATGTATGTCGGTCTGCTAAAATATATAATGGTTATGAAGAGCATACTGAAATATTAAATACCATTGAATGGCTGGCCGCGTATGGAACTTACGATCCTTGGCCAAGAGGATATCCGGAAGTTTACTGCCTTTATGTTTATTATCCGTATGGTTCAAGGGCTGATTATAAAAAAGTTGATAAAAAGGGAAAGTACAAGTTTAATTCAAATATTTTTCAATATCCAGATTCGATAATAAATAGGTACTGGCGGCTTGCTATGTATGATGAGGATTTTGGAGGCAAAAAAACTGCACTTGATTTTGTGTTAGGGGAAGGAGCTGATTTAGCAAAAATAACGATGACGGTTGGTTCCAATGATGATATTATTGGAGTAACAACAGTCGACTTTTATCATCCACAAGAGTGTACCTTACAATTAGGGGATGCTGCAAAAATTACATTGTCTTATACAGCGGAGTGAAAATATGGAAAAAAGAAATAATAATATCTTAAAACTTTGTCTTTTATCTTTTTTGGTTCTTTTATTGGCTTCATGTGATCCTTTTTTTGATAATGGTAGCAGTTATACAGGCTCTACTACAGTTGTTACATATAACTATACGGCTTCTATTTTTCCCAGGTCACCAGTAGTGAATGAAAAGTGCCATGTTTACTTGTCTTTTCCTTACCCTGTTTCTGATCCTGAAATTTACCAGCAGTATTATAATGAATACGATTATCCTTTTATTCTTGAGATTACAGAACCAGATGGTAATGTTGAAATTTTGAGAACTACTGTAAATAGTTATTCATGCAGTTTTTCAAAAGTTGGCCTTCATAAGTGTCATGCTTATACAGATTATTTGAATCCTGCCCGCGAAAATTACGAATGGGATTTTGAAGTTACAGTTCGGGCGAGTGAAGAAGACGATATTTCTTAAGTTAGAAAATTCATGTAGAAAAAAAATCCGGGGTGGGCTAGAGTTTTTTTAATTGATGATTTCTTTTTAAAGGAGCCTAGCCAGCCGTGGAAGCCCTTTAGTTCCGGAGCGGAACGAAGTGGAGCGGAGGAATGAGCGGCAGCGAAGGCTGGAAGGGCTGTTGAAGGAAAGGGGGCCTGCTTCAAAAAAAGAAGAAAAAATATTGACTGAAAAAAATAATATTTGTAAAATGTAAAAAGTTAGGACGAAGAAGTCACAAACAAATTATTGCTTTGCGCGATGGTTTGTTTGTGACTTTTTTTGTTTTAAATTTTCGATTTAAAGGAGTGCGCACATGGGAAAGGCTGACGGTTTTTTGGAATTCAGGCGGATGGAAAATGGGGAAATTTCGCCGATGGAGCGTATTTGTAATTTTAAAGAATTTCATCCAAAGCTGGACGAGACGGCAAGGCGTGAACAGGCGGCGCGTTGTATGAATTGCGGTGTGCCTATGTGTGGAAGTGCAATAAAACTTTCGGGAATGGTGACTGGGTGTCCCTTGCACAATTTTATTCCGGAGTGGAATGATGCTCTTTACCGCGGGCAGTTTGATATGGCGGCATGGCGGCTTTTAAAGACTTCTTCGTTTCCGGAATTTACT
>CAVCWN010000221.1:0-4244 GCA_963605975.1 Desulfovibrionaceae bacterium
GATTATAAGGGCCCATGGTTGTAGCCCCCAGGTAATTGAAAAATTAAAATCTAAAGGGTTGGAAATTGTGGATGCCACATGCCCCCGTGTTCATTCCAGCCAGAAGCTGGCTTTAAAAAGTGCATGTGAAAAAATTCCTTTTATAATTGCAGGTGATAAAAATCATGGGGAAGTGAGTGCTATCCTTGCCTGTGCGGGAAAGAATTCCCTGGTTTTAGAAAATGTGGCAGATGCTATGGCGGTAAAGCCTTTGGAAGAGGCCCTTTTTATTTCGCAGACAACTTTCAGTATGGAAGAATTTGAAAAAATGAAGGAAATTCTTCTTGAAAAAATACCGAAACTTAAAGTGGTTTCTTCTATTTGTCCGGCAACCAAGGAAAGGCAGGACGCCCTGAAAAAACTTTCTGGTAAGGCGGATGGAATTTTAGTGATTGGGGGAAGGCAAAGTGCAAACACAAGGCGCCTTTTTGAAAGCGCTCTTTCTTTTTGTAAGGATGTGGCCTTAATAGAAAATGAAAGCGAAATTCCAGAAAAGTTTTTCGCTTTTGAAAAAGTGGCTTTGACGGCTGGGGCTTCTACCCCGGACAGGGTTATAAAAAATGTAGAAGAAGCCCTGCTTAGGGGAGAAAAAAGAGAACTTTGTTAAAGATGGGCCTGCTTTACGAAAGACGTGCTTCTTTTGCGAGAAGTGCTGCTTTACGAAAGGAATGTTTCTTTTACAAGCATGCCTGCTTTACGAAAGAGATGCTTGTAAGCGGCAGCATTTCTTTACGAAAAAGGTGCCTGTAAAAAAAAGTTCTTTTTCTTAAAGAAAATTTGAAACGAAAATATTAAAGCTTTGTTATAAAGATATAGGCTTTTGTAATAAAGGATTTTGTTTTTTGCGCAAAGGATAGTAGCACCCCGCGAAGCGGGTCTTGGAACGAAGTGGAAAGATGAGCCGCGAAGACGGCGAAGTGCGGATAGCCTGGTCCTGGCTGCCAGAGGCAGACAGGATGCGCCCATAAAATGAAATAAAAAAGGGGGAATAAATGAAAAGATTTTTGGCAATTTTGGCGGCAGGTCTGGCTTTGACGGCTATGTCTGCGGAGTCTTTGGGGGATTTTTACAATCCGCCTTTTGGAGGAAACAGCATTTATAAGCTGGCAAATCCAACGATGATGAGCGGTGGCGCTAGTGCGACGGGTGGGGCGGCTTATACGGTTTTGCCGGCTTCCATAACTTTTAATCCGGCCCTGGTGGCTACGGCGCAGCGGTCTGTTTTGAATGTCAGCTGGACTGGTCTTTTGAATACGGCTAAAGCTGATGGGGCAGATGGTGCTTTTGGCAATTTGTTCCAGATTGGTACTATTGTTCCGACCAGGTACATGGTGATTGCGGCGACGGCTCAGGGGTCCATTGTGAATTTTTCTGACATGGATTTGGGAAATACTGTTCTTGTTCATGCCGGTCTTTCCAAGGATGTTACTGATAAAATTTTTGTGGGCATGAATTTGTACACAGGATTTTATATGGGCAGCGGTTCGGATTTTACTGTGGGCTGCGATTTGGGCTTTTTGTATTTGATGGATGATATTGGATTTTTAAAGAGACCTAGGTTGGGTATTGCCCTTTTGAATATGGGTAAGCCTGTGAATGGAAATTTTGTGGCTAATGGAATAAATGGTTCTTCTGCCCACATAAATTATCCTGGCATTTTTACTCCGCGCGCTTCTTTTGCGGCCAGTCTTTTGGATTTGCAGGGATTTAATATTGGCTTTAGTGCTGACCTTTATGCTCCTGAGTTTATGGATTTGGCTTTTGATTTGGGGCTTTCCCTTTCTTACAGTGATGTTATTCAGTTTTGTGTGGGCTGGGATGGTGATTTAAGGGAATTGCTTTCTGGCGCTAGCTTGAACTGGCCTTCTGTTGGTTTAAATATCCGGCTGACCGTTAATTCAAAGAAAATTGCTGAGGGTAATGAGGCTTGGGAAAAGAGTGAAATTGTTCCGGCCCTGGCATGGAAAAATCTTTATGGCGGAAAGCAGGCCCTTTCTGCGGGCGCTTCACTTTATCTGGGACAGAAGGACACAAAGGCTCCTGAAATTTATCTTTGGGATGATGCGATGGAACTTGTGGATGATTCTCTTTTACAAGAGGGTGGGGCCGCTTTACAAGATGGAGCTGACGGTCTGGAAAAGGCTGCAGGTGATTCAAGTGGCACTGGTGCAAGTGAAGTTAAGGAGTAGGCTATGAATAAGAAAAATATTTTTGTAAAATTTTCTATTTCTTTATTTTTCGCTTTTGCTTTTTCTGCTTTTGCCCAAAAGGCGCCGGTTTATATTTCGCCGAATAATGATGGTGTAAAAGATGCCCTGGTGGTTCCTTTAAAAATCAAGGAACAGAGGTACGTCAGCGAATGGTCTTTTATTATTTCTGATGAAAACGGCAATGTTGTCCGCGTGATTGGAAATAAGGAAAGCCGCAACGAAAAAATTACTTTTAAAACTTTTTTCAAAAAACTTTTTACTCCAAAGACTGGGGTTACAATTCCTAGTGAAGTAACGTGGAATGGTTACTGCGATGACGGAAGTCTGGCAAAAGACGGTCTTTACTATTACCAGTTCAGCGCAAGTGATGACAATGGAAATACTGCTACTACTTCACGCCTTACGGTGATTGTGGATAATACTGAACCTGAAGTAAAGGTTGGCCAGCTGTCTGACCAGGAAAAAACTTTTGGTGAAGGTGCAAAGTCTAGTTTAAAAATTACGCAAAGTGGTTCCAAAGAAGATTTGTGGACTGCAAAAATTTTTGATGCTACGACAAAGGAAGTTGTCCGCTCATACAAGTGGGAAAAATCTGAACCTTTGACTTTTTCTTGGGACGGCACTAATGAAGATGGCAACCTTGTTGCTGATGGAGTTTACACTTACGAAATTACTTCTACAGATGCGGCCGGCAATAAGTCTGATTCGGCTGCTTTAACAAATATCATTTACTCTGCTGAAAAGCCTGTAATCAATATTGCCATTTTTGGAACAAAATATTTTTCTCCGAATGGGGACGGAAAGCAGGACAGCCTTAAACTGGACCTTACAATTCCAAAACCTGCAAGCAAGGCAAACCGCCTGGTTATGTGGAAGGTGGAAATTCTGGATGCGGCCAAAAAGGTTGTGCGCACTTACAGCGAAAGTAATGCAAGTGAAGGGCTGACAAAGGTTCCTGCTTCAATTGAGTTTGATGGTAAAAATGATGATGGCCTTTTGGTCAGCCAGACAAGCGGTTTGTATACGGCAAAGGTGAGCGCAAAGTATTTGAACGGTTACGAAGCAAAATCTGTGGAATCGCCGGCTTTTGTTTTGGACAACATTGTGCCTGAAGCCCTTGTTCGTTCTACGGCGCCTGTCTTTAACGGAAGTTCCAGCCTGGAAATTACACAGCAAATTTCTAAAAAAGAAGAAGCTTACACTGGTGAAAAAAAGTGGACTGCAAAAATTGTAAGCAAGGATGGAAAGACTGTACGTTCATTTGATTTTGGGGATTCCATACCTGCATCTGTTTTCTGGAATGGTACTGATGACAGCGGAAAAATTGCAGCAGATAATTCTTACTATTATGAACTTTCTGTAAGTGAATTGTCTGGAAATTCGGCAAGTTATAAATCTGGAGAATTTACTCTGGATACTTCAAAGACTGAAATGATGCTTACAAGTTACCCTCAGGCCTTTAGTCCTAGAATTGGTAAGTCTATAACATTTACGCCTGTGGTTAAGGCTTCAAGTGGAATTGAATCTTATACGCTGACTGTGGAAAATGCCAGCGGTAAAGTTGTAAAGACTTTCTCTGGCAGTGGCAACCTTCCTTCTGCAATTAACTGGGACGGAAATGATGATTCTTCTACAAGGTGCGCTGACGGCACTTATACTGCAAAACTGGTTGCACTTGCAAAGAGTGGAACTAAGGCGGAAGTAAAGAGCCAGGCTTTTGTAATTGATTCAGTTCCTCCTTCGGTAGAAGTGTCTGTTCCATACTTGCTTTTTTCTCCGGACGGAATTTCTACAAGGCAGACACTGCCACTTTCTGCAAAGAGTTCTGTGGAAAGCAAGTGGACTGCTCAAGTAAGAAAGAGCGGGGATTCAGAAAATGTGCCTGCTGTTAAGACATACACATGGACAAATGCTGGAGTTTCGGATTTTGCCTGGGACGGAAAAGATGAAAACGGCAATAAGGTTGCGGATGGAACTTATTCTGTGACAATTGCT
>CAVCWN010000222.1:0-9070 GCA_963605975.1 Desulfovibrionaceae bacterium
CTCCACCGGAGCAGAAAATCAGGTTCCCGACGGGAGCATATTCAAGCGAATTTTAAACCGATAAGACTTCACTTGAAGAAAATGGATTTTCCCGATTTCAAAAGCAGCACCAGCCAGTCCTGTAGCGGTGCCACGCAGTCAGCCCGCACAGCGGGATGACCGAACGACAGTGAGCCGCGGAAGGACTTCATAAAAAAAGTTTTGCTCCAAAATAAAAAAAAAATTAAAAAGGGGATTGACACTTTTTTATAGTTAGCGTATGTTAACTATAAAGTTAGCAATAACTAACCTGTTTAACCTGAATAAAAGTGGAAGCCTGCAGGGTATTCTCCTTACACAGCTACAAAAGTTTATCGGCAGGCTTTCACTTCTTTTTTGCGGAGGACAAAATGAAAAAGGCGATTGTTTACGCTAGTACGACTGGCAACACGGAAGGAATGGCGAATGCGATTATAGAAGGCGCAAAAGAAAGCGGGGCTGAAGTTTATTCTGCAACTGCTGACAGCGCTGACCAGGCAGAAGTTCTTTCGGCTGATTTGATTTTTTTGGGCAGCCCTGCCATGGGGGACGAGGTTCTTGAGGACAGCCTTGAAGATTTTTATAATAAAATTGAAGGCAGCCTGAATGGAAAAAGAGTTGCCATTTTTGGTTCCTACGATTGGGGTGACGGCCAGTGGCTGAGGGATTGGGCTGACCGATTGACTGCAGCTGGTGCGACTCTTGTAAACGGCCAGGGTCTTATGTGCAACTTGACTCCGGATGCAGAGGGGCTTGAAGAATGTAAAAAGCTGGGCCAGACAAACTAGCCTCGATTTTTACAGGAATAATTTTGGTGTGCGTTAGTCCGACATGTAAAAGTTTTTTACTGTCGGGCTGTTTTTTTTGTTTTTAATCGATTTTTTTTAAATGTGTTTTTTTTAATCGATTTTTTTTTAATTCGATTTTTTATTTTTTAAGACATCCTTAAAATTTATTTTCCAACATGAATCCATGTAAGTTCGTGTTTATTGTAATTCAAATGCAGGACAAGGCTGTCTGGAATGGAAGCGAATTTTTCTACCAGGGGCCAGTCAATTTTTCCTTGCATTTTTATTGTACAAATCATTTTTTTTGTTTTGCCGCTTTCAAGCCACTTGCAGCACCATTCGTAAAGGCGGTCAGGGTAACAGATTACGTCTGAAAAGACCCAGTCACATTCCCCTACTTCTTCTGGCGTAAGTGTAAAGGCATCGTGGGCTAGAAATGTTACTTTGGGATTTTGCATAAGACTGTCCGCTAAAGGGGACCGATCAACTGCAAAGACTTTTGAGCCCAAATTTACTAAAACCCATGTCCAGCCACCGGGACAGGCACCTGCTTCAAAAGAGCGGCTGGTCTGGTCAGGGTATGGCATTTTAAAAAAGTGGTGGGCCTGGGCAAGGCTTTCCTGGATTTTTAAATAGGCACGGCTGGGTGGATTTACGTGGTCTTCGTTAAAGCAAATGTTACCAGCTGGTAGAGAAGAAAAAGTTTTTGGCGAAAACAAAATAGTTTTTTCGTCCAGCAAAGTGTAAATGCCAATGGGGCTGTCCGGATATTCAAATGGGAAATTTCTGTTTTTTAAATTTACGTAAGGCAGCTTTTCCTGAATCAACTGGCCGCGTCGAAAGCATGTAAAAAAATATGGAGCCCATGACCGCTGAATCTTTTTTAATTCGCCGGCAGCTTCACCTATGGAATCGAATTTTAAAATGTATGGGCTGGCGAATGTGCACTTTGACCAGTAGGGATTTTCTTTGGGGATGAAGTGGTGGTTTGGGGAAGATGGGGTCGCGGTGGGTGAAGAGGTGGCGGCTGTTGGTAAAGAGGTTATGCCTTTTGGTAAAGATATTGTTGCGCCTTCGAAAGATTGTGCGCCTTTTGTTGAAGAGTTTACAGTTTCTTCGAAAGAGGTGGCGCCCACTGTTAAAGCTGAAGTTGCTTCTTCGAAAGAGGTGGCATTTTTTGGTAAAGAAACTGTTGCTTCTTCGAAAGATGCCCCACCGTCTTCAAAAGAATAATCTTCAAAGTAAAGAATGTCTGAAAAATATTTTACATTTTTTGTGTCAAAGGAAAATCTTTCCTGCATTTCTGAAAGCAGCATGGCTGACATCTTTGGAAAAGAAAGAAAAGCGCTGCCTTTTAACCTGGTGATTTTTACTGCCATATTTTTCTCTTTTGCTTATTGATTTTTTTAGACCGTAATTTGATTTTGCCTTGAAAATCAGGAATCCTCTTTTATAAAAGAGGTAGTGGTGTCTTTAAACATCGCTTCAATTTCACTGCCGGCGGCTGCCTGGTCACTCAATGTTTTTATGTAAGAATTCAGTTCCGGGGTGGAAGGGCTAGTTAAAATGGAAAAACCGATTTCTGTAACATTTTCATTTTCTTTAAGCCACACCGGGTGGCAAAGCAGCTGTAACTTAAAGGAAGGAATTTTTTTTGCAAAAAGGACTTCAAGAATGTAATCGTTTTCAAAGTCCAGACTTACGGGAACAGAAAAGTGAACCTTGCAACCGGTCAAACTGATGTCATCTAAAACTCCTGGGATTGCGCAAATGTCTGCTGCACTAACTTTTCCTGCTTCGGCAAAACGCTGAGCTTTTCTTTTTTCGCTTTTCATAAAATAATTATCTTATTATTTTGCCTTTTAGGTCAAGTAAAGGGCTGAATTTAAAAATTTCAATTTTTAATTTTTTTTAAAGTCACCCTTCAAAGAAAATGTGAAATTTACTATTTAAAAAAAAACAAAATTATTGCATTATAAGGACATGAAAAAGAAAGTAGTAATTGTTGGAGCAGGCATTGCAGGTTTAAGCGCTGGCATTTACGCTGCAAGGGCCGGATACGATGTTGAAATTTACGAAAAAAATCTTGAAGCCGGCGGCTGCTGCTCTGCATGGAAGAGAGGGCCCTACACAATTGACAACTGCATTCACTGGATGACTGGAACTTTAAAAGATTCCATGCAATACAAAATCTGGAAAGAAGTGGGTGCTTTAACAGACCAGACAAAATTTATAAAAAGAGAGTCTTTTCTTTCCTGCGAATTAAACGGGCAGACCATTACCCTCTGGCGTGACATTGAGCGCACAAAAAAAGAGATGCTTGAATTAAGCCCAGAAGATGAAAAAGAAATTTTGCGTTTTATTGACTACACTCGGCTGGCAAGCAAAATTCAAGAACCTTATGAAAATTTCAGTCAGGTAAAAAATGCCTTTAACGATTTTAACACTTATGTTCCGCGCACACAGCTTTTGACTTCTGTTTTTGAATATGTTTTTAAAAGCGCAGAAAGCATGGCAAAAAATTTTAAGCATCCACTTTTGCAAAAACTTTTTACGGATTTTATGTGCAAGGATTACGAATCTTACTGGCTGGTTCTTTCATATTCAATTTTTGTAGCAAACAACGGGGACATTCCCGAAGGCGGTTCAAAAGGGGTTGTTGACAGAATGGTTGAAACCTTTAAGAAAGAAGGCGGAAAACTTTTTTTAGGTCTGCCTGTCAGCAAAATTGTTTTGTCAAAAAAAAGATTTTCAATTGACAAGGAAGTCTTTAACAGAAAGGCCATTGACTACTACAAAATCAGAAAAATCATGACAAGGAATGCGGAAGGTATTCTGTTAGTTGATGAAACTTTTGTGGAAGCGGATTATGTTATTTGCGCATGCGACATTTTCTATACCTTTGGAACTCTTTTAAGAAGAAAATACGCTCCCCGTTCAATCCGTAAAATAAAACACGGAAAATGTAAAAGCGTAATTTATTCTTCTTTCCAAGTGGCCTTTGCCTTAGAAGGTGAACTAAAGGAAGTGGACCAGCTGACTTTTTCATGCAGACCACTTTCTGTTGCAAAAGAAAGTTACGAAAGAATTTGTGTAAAAAATTACCGCGCCTATGGTGACTTTATTGCGCCAAAGGGGCAGACAGTTTTGCAAGTGAGCATAGTTCAGTATGTTCAGGATTTTGATTATTGGAAAAAATTAAGACAGCAGCCTACTTTATATAAGAAAAAAAAGTATGAAGTTGCAAATGAAATTCTTTTGCGCTTGGAAGAAAGATTTCCTGAATGTAAGGGAAAGTTAAAAATAATTGATGTGTGGACGCCTTACACTTACTACAGAATGAACAACTGCTACTATGGTGCCTACATGCGTTTTATTACGACAGCAACAAACCGCAACGCATTTTTGCCAGTGGATGTAAAAAAGCTGCGCAATGTTTTTATTGCCAGTCACTGGCTGCGCTACCCTGGTGGCATTCCTACTGCTGTGGGTCTGGGAGGAATTGCGGTAAACCAAATAAAGCATTTAGACCAGGATCAGATTATCAGGACGAAGGTAAAGAAGAAGCTTGAAAAAAGGAAAAAGCAGCTTGAAAACAAATACAAGCTGGCAAAAGAAATTAAGTCTTAAAGGATTTATGGGTATCTCTAAAAAATCATTTTCAATGCTTTTTTAGAGATACCCTTATGAAATTTGAAAAGTAAAAAAAGTGACGCTAAACCAGCGTTTTTTTTATGGGAGCATCTATGATTTTTCAAAATGAATTGTTGATTATACTTTCTGTTTTTATTTGCTTTACTTTTGTGCTTTTGATGTATAAGATTTTTAAAAAGTCTGGTCTTTACGCATGGCTGGTTTTGGAAACGATTACTGCAAACATAGAAGTTTTAATTTTAGTAAGGGCTTTTGGAATGGAGCAGACTTTGGGCAATGCCCTTTTCGCTTCCAGTTTTTTAACGACAGATATTCTTTCGGAAATATATGGAAAAAAATATGCAAACAAGGGTGTGTGGATTGGAATAGCAAGCACTCTTCTTTTCTTACTTTTGTCCCTTACATGGCAGCTGTACATTCCAAGCGAAAACGATTTTGCTTCCCCGCTGATAAGGAAAATTTTTTCTTTTACCCCCCGCATCATGATTGCCAGTTTGATTGGTTATTTTGTGAGTGAATTTTTTGATGTGTGGATTTACCACAAAATCTGGGACGCAACTACAGACAAGTCCGGAGATTCAAAAAAATTTTTGTGGTTAAGAAATAATGCTGCCACTTTGATTTCCCAGATGATTAACGTAATTGTTTTTACAAGCATCGCTTTTGCAGGAAGTTATAATTTAAAAACTTTTGTAAGCATTTTGATTTCAAGTTACGTGATTTATATTTTTACTTCTTTGCTGGACACGCCTTTTTTGTATATGGCAAGAAGGATTCACGAAAAGGAAATTAAGGAAGGAAAAAAGGAAAATCTTTTTGAATAGAAAATTGGGATGAAAAAAAAACACTAGTCGGATTGTAGCGGGCCCGAAGGGATTATTTTTTTTGCCAGGCAAAAAAAATAACGGAGCGGAAGCGGAGCCGCGGAAAGCCGTTGAAAAAAAAAAGTTTTCTCCAAAAAAATAAAAAAGCAAAAAGTTCAATTGTTGCAAAGACTTAAAAATATTTATATAATAGGAAAACTTAACGCTATTTTTTAAGGGTGAAATTATGTTATCAACAAACGAAATTAGAGTTGGAACTGCATTTATGTACGAAGGAGCACCTCTTATTGTTCAGCGCATGCTTGGACAGAAGTCAGGTCGTGCAGGTATTGTAACAAAGCTTCGTGTTAAGAATATTGTAACTGGCGGTACTCAGGATTTGGGTCTTGATGCTGGCGAAAAATTTGACGAAGTTGATTTGGTAGAAAAAAAGGTAAAGCTTTCTTACCTTGATGGTGATGATTTCCACTTTATGGATCAGGAAACATACGATGATGTTGTTCTTTCAAAGGAAGACTTGGGAGACAACGCTGGTTATCTTTCTCCGGATGATGACTATGATGTTTCAATCACTTTCTATGAAGGAAAGCCTGTTGGTGTAAATCTTCCTGTTCAGGTAATCCGCACTGTTACTTACTGTGAACCTGGAGTTAAGGGAGACACTTCTGGTAAGTCTTTGAAGCCTGCAACTCTTGACACTGGTATGGAAGTAAGAGTTCCTCTTTTTATTAACCAGGACGAAAAGATTGTAATTGATACACGCGACGGTTCATTTGTTGAACGCGCAAAGGATAAATAATTTTTTTACCAGGCGGCTGTAAAAAAAATGCGGCCGCTTATTTCCTGACCTCGTAGCTCATTATGGATAGAGCGGCTGCCTCCTAAGCAGCAGGTGGCGAGTTCGAACCCCGCCGAGGTCAATTTTTTTTGCACTTTTATTTTTAAGATGGTCCTTTTTTAGCGGGGCTGTTTTTTTTTGACTGCTGGCATTTTTGAGATTTTTTTTTGAGATGCAGCTTTTTATTTTTAGCTTTTAGTTTTTAAAAGGCGCTTTGTCCAGTCTGTATTTTCCAAGTACCAGTCAACTGTTTTTTCAAGGCCTTCTTCAAAAGAATACTTTGGCTGCCATAAAAGTTCATTCTGGATTTTTGATGAGTCCATAGCGTAACGAAAGTCATGGCCGGGGCGGTCTTTTACAAAGACAATTCTTTTTTTTATTTGCTGGCAATCTTCATTTGTTTTTTTGCTTACCACTTGAATTATTTTTTCTAAGACTTCGATGTTGCTTAATTCCTGGGAGGCAGAAATATTGTATTTTTGTCCTGGCCTTCCACTTTTTAAAATTTTACAAATTGCGCTTATGTGGTCTTCTACGTAAATCCAGTCGCGGATATTTTTTCCGCTGCCGTAAAGGGGAAGTTCTTTTTTTGACAAAATGTTTGTAATCATCAGGGGGATTAATTTTTCAGGGAACTGATAGGGGCCGTAATTGTTACTGCAATTTGAAATAGTGACTGGCATGCCATATGTGTAGAAATATGAAAAAAGAATTTCTTCACATGCGGCTTTTGAGGCGGAGTAAGGGCTGGATGGGTTAAGGGGGCTTTCTTCTGTAAAGGTGCCGGTGTAAGGAAGAGAACCGTAAACTTCGTCTGTTGAAATGTGGTGAAAAAGGAATTCTTCTTTTGTAGAAGAAAGAAATGTGTCCCAGTAATTTTTTGCAACATCCAAAAGAGTGAATGTGCCGGTAATGTTTGTTTCTATAAATTTTTTTGGATTTTGAATAGAACGGTCTACGTGGCTTTCTGCTGCAAAATGTACAACTGTGTCTATCTGGTATTTCCTGAAAATTTTTTCCAGGTGGTGTCGGTCACAAATATTTACTTTTTCAAAAAAATATTTTTTTCCCTTTATATTTTTATTTTTTTCTATTGATTTTAAGTTGTCCGGATTTCCTGCATATGTAAGGCAATCAAGATTTATAATTTTCCCCTGAAAATTATTTTTAAAAAGATAATGTATGAAATTAGAACCTATAAAACCTGAACCACCAGTAACCAGAATGTTTTTTAGTTTGCGCAAAATTTATTTCTCCTTTTAATTACAAGTCACTTTAAAAGTACAATACAAAAAAAGCATTTTTAATTTCCAATCCACTTGCCAGACAAATCATAATATTTATTTTTTAAAGAAAATTCTTTGTAATTTTTATCCCTGTCGCTGAGGATTGCATTTTCCTTTATGGTGGGACAAAGTTTTTCCCAATCGATATTCAATTCTTTGGAATTCCACAAGACGCCGTCTTGATCCTGGGGAGCGTAAAAGTCGCTGCACTTATAGGAAATGACTGCCTGGTCTGACAAGACATAAAAACCGTGAGCGAAACCGCATGGAATGTAAAACATATTTGCCTTCTGGCTGTCCAAAATGATTGAGCAATAGCGGCCAAATGTTTCGCTTCCATTTCTTAAATCCAGGGCAAGGTCTAAAACTTTTCCTTCAAGACAGCGGATTAATTTTCCCTGGGGATGTTCCTTTTGAAAGTGAAGGCCTCTGAAAACATTTTTTTTTGAAAGGGATTGATTGTCCTGTAAAAATTCCATGGTAAGCCCGGCTGCAAAAAAATCTTTTTGATTGTAAGATTCAAAAAAAAATCCGCGGTTGTCAAAATGTAGTTCTGGAATAATTTCGTAAAGACCAGGGATAAAAGTTTTTATAAATTTAAAACTCATTTTTTGCCTCATTAAAGATTTTTTGTCACAAGCATTATATGACTTTTTTTAAAATAAAGAAATCTTTTGATTTTTTTTTAGATGATTTTTTTTAGATGATTTCTTTGATAAAAAAAATAAACATGCTCCTTTACAAAAAAATCTTTTTTAACTTTTTTACTTATGATAAAATCTAGGACATCTCTAAAAGGAATTTAGAAAAATGATTTGGGTTACTGGAGCTTTGGGCCAGCTGGGAAAGGAAATTACCAGACAGCTGTCTTTAAAAAAAATTGAATGGTGCGGGACTGGCACAGATGTAGATGTAACAGATGAAAAAAAAATTGCTACGTTTTTAAAGACGCAAAAAAAAATTGACTGGATTATAAATTGCGCGGCCTACACTGATGTAGAAAAAGCTGAAAGGGAAAAAGAATGTGCTTTTTTTGTAAACAAGACAGGTGTAAAAAATCTTTCTCTTTGTGCAAAAAAAATTGGTGCAAAATTTATTCACATTTCTACGGATTATGTTTTTGACGGAACTTCCACAAAGCCTTACAGCGAAAACGATAAAACTTGCCCCCTGGGAATTTATGGTCTTTCAAAAAAAGAAGGCGAAGTGGAAATTGAAAAAAATCTGGAAAAATATTATATCATCCGGACATCATGGCTTTATGGTAAAAGCGGGGAAAATTTTATTTACAAAATGACCGACCTTTTTAAGAAAAAGAGTGAAGTGAAAGTTGTGAATGACCAGACAGGCTGCCCGACAAATGCAAAAAATCTTTCCAAAATAATTTTACTTATGATTGAAAAAAATATTTCAAGTAAAGAAAAAAATCCGTCCTACGGAATTTATAATTTTTCTGACGGAGGAAAGGCCAGCTGGTATGATTTTGCAAAAGAAATTTATCTTGAAGAAAAAAAACTGGGCATCATAAAAAATGCTGTAGAAATTATTCCATGCTCTTCAAAAGAATTTCCTTCTGCGGTAAAGCGGCCTTCTTTTTCACTTTTGTCAAAGGAAAAAATTTGCAAGGCCCTAGACATTACCTTGTTCGACTGGAAGACGAGT
>CAVCWN010000223.1:0-2543 GCA_963605975.1 Desulfovibrionaceae bacterium
TAAAGCAGCCACGGTTACGTAAACACATACGCCTTTCGTAAACAGATGCGGTTTTGGGACAAGTGCTGGTTTCGTAAAGTGGGTGCGGTTTTGTAGACAGACACATCTTTCGTAAAGCGGGTGTGGTTTTGGGACAAGTACTGGTTTTGTAAAGCAGCCACGGTTTGAAAATATTCACCGCTTTCGTAAAGTAGTCACATCTTTTTTAACAACCATCCACGTCATAAAGAAACACCGTTCCCTAAACATTCATCGTTTTCGTAACATGGTCATCCCGTAACCATCTCCGCTTTCAAAAATCCATTTCTAAAAGCTGCTTCGCTTTAGCGGGGTTCCTATCCAGACGCCTTCTGCCAGATAGTCTGTCAATTTTCCCTCGATTAAAATTTGAACTGAGTCGACTGTTGGAAAGGCAGTTGCTGTGTAAACAATTTGTTCAAGTTCCGCATTTAATCCTGCCAGCCCAAAAGAATTGTATGCAAGATTTTCTGAAAAGTTTAAAGTTGCAATTCCATTTTTAACACTTGCGCTTATCAGCCTTGTGCCTTCAGAAATGAAGGTTTGGCAACCAGCACTTTTTTCTGTGGAATTTGGTCCGGCTATGATTGCCTTGAGTGCGTCCGTTAAAGGACTGTCAGATTTTGCCATTGCCCTGCTGACTTCTTTTATGGAAGAAGTGCCGTTTGCGTCCACGCTCAAAAAATAAAGTTTTGTATTTCTTGTTTCACTTACAGTTTTTTCAGTTGTTTTTTTGCTGTCACTTTTTTCTGCCACTTTGGAACTTTCACTATCAGATTTTTTTTCTTCTACCTTAGGGCTTTCAGATTTTTTTTCTTCCTGCCTTATAATTTCTTCATGACTTTCTTTTTTTTCTTCTGCATTATTTTCTTCTTCAGATTTTTTATTTTGATTTATTTCTTCTTTTGAAGTTGCTTGAAGTTCATTTTTTTCACTGCCAGTTTTTTCAGAACTTGAATCACCCTTTAGCGTAAGTTTTACGCCTTCATCTTTTTTGCCAGAGTTTTCTTCTTTTTGATTTTGACCGTCTGTCTTTTCTTCGCTGGATTTTTTTTCTTCTTCGTCTTTTTCAATTTTTTCAATATTAGATTTTAAAATGGAATCTTTTAGCGAAGCGAAATTTGCTGAAATAGTTTTCCAATTGATTAAAATCAAAATAAGAATTCCTAAAAATAACAAAAACCAAATTGCAAAACCTAAACCTAATCTTTTCTTTTTTTTGTCTGCCATAATATTATTATCGGCACAAATGCCTTATATAAAAATTTATTTCAAAGCCGTTCCTAAAAAAAAATATAATTTTCAGAGACTACTTATTCATTTCATACATAATTATGCTTGCTGCCTGGGCAACATTCAAACTGTCCACTTTTGGTTCCTTTTGTCCCTTCTTCATTCCGGCAAAAGGAATAATTACGAGGTGGTCGCAGTTTGATTTTACTTCCTCGGAAATTCCATTTTCTTCGTTTCCCAAAATAATTAAAGAACTTTTTTCTTTGCAAATATTTTGAAGATCGTCAACTTTTTCTTTTGCATTCAAGTCTGTTCCAATTCTAACCATTTTGCCTGCCATGGAATTCAAAAGTTTTGTAATGGATTTTACAGAATAAATGTTTACGAATTCCATGCCACCTTCTGCCACGCGATAAGAACTGGTTGTAATAGATGTCTGTGCTTCATCAAGAGGAATGATGATATTTTTTAATCCAAAAAAAGCTGCACTCCTTATGATGGCGCCAAGATTGTTTGCGTTTCCCACTCTGTCTAAAAGAATTGCGCTTTCTTTTTTCTGTACCCATTCATCTGTTATTTCAGAATTTAAAGGAATTATTTCTGGACTTTCAATCATTGCAACTACACCCTGATGATGAACGCTGCCTGAAAGTTTTTCCAGCTCAAGGGGATCTTTCACTTGATTGTAGGGTCTTTTTGCAGAAGCCATTTTTTTACAAAGCCCACCGAAAAGAGGAGCTTTTTCGTTTGTAAAATAAAGGCGCTTGATTCTTTGCCAGTTAGTTTTTTCTAAAGTTTTAACAGCTGCAAATCCGCAAACCGCAAGTTCATTGTTCAAAGTGTTTTTCATAAAGACGCATTATAAAATATTTCTACTTTTTTGTCATTCTAGGACTGTCCGCTTTTTCTAAATTCGCCAGGGCTCACCCCATAGGCTTTTTTAAATTCGCGGTTAAAATAAGAAGAGTCTTTGAATCCAGAGCAGGCAGAAACTTCGGAAATTGTTTTTGCAGATTCCAGCAAAAGTTTTTTCGAAAAGTGCAGTCTTAAAATTTCGATGTAAGTCCACAGCTGAATGCCCATCTCTTTGTGAAAAATTCTTGTAAGGTAATCCTGACTTAAGTGCAAATGATTGGAAAGAAAATTTCTTTTTAGATTTTTAGAAATATTTTTGTTTAAAAAAAGAATTGCATATTTTACAAAACTTGAAGTTCTTGGATTTAAAAGACTCTTGTTTTTTTTGCCAAGTTCTTCGAGTGATTTTATGAATTTTTCATTTTGAACAATCACTC
>CAVCWN010000224.1:0-4270 GCA_963605975.1 Desulfovibrionaceae bacterium
CTTAGTCTCTTTTGCTTCAAGATCAGTAACCAACTCCGTTTTTGCAGAAAGTGCATTTGTGAGCTCGTCGCATTGTGCGCGCAAAGCAGCATTTTCTTCATTCAGCTGCGAAAGTTGCTGGACTTTTTCGTCAAGACCTGCCTTTAAGCGAAGGTTTTCATTCTGGGCATCTATAAGTTGACCAGTCAAGTCCCTAATCTTTTGAACAGCGGTTTCAACTTTTTCTTCAAGCAATTCAAGTTGATCAATATTAATCATATTATCCCGCCTTAAATTTTAATTAAGCGTTAAGTGCCTTTTTTGCAACTTCAACTACAGCCTTGAAAGCTGCTGCGTCTTCAATAGCCATGTTAGACAAAGCCTTGCGGTTAAGAGTAACATTTGCCTTTTTAAGACCGTTGATAAAGCGGCTGTAAGAAAGACCTTCTGCACGAACAGCAGCGCTGATACGAGCAATCCAAAGCTTTCTGTAGTCTCTTTTCTTGTTGCGGCGGCCAGAATATGCGTGGTCAAGAGCCTTAACTACTGCATCCTTAGCTGCTTTATAATTTGATTTTCTGTCGCCATAAAAGCCCTTTGCGAGCTTAAGAATTTTAGCACGGCGATTCTTACGTTTTGTTCCATCTATTGCTCTAGACATCTTCTACTCCTTAAAATCAACCGTATGGAAGCTGCTGCTTGCGAATTCTTGCAGCTGAATCTTCTGAAAGAATTCCTGCATGGCGAAGGTTCATCTTTCTCTTTGGTGATCTCTTTGTCAAAATATGACGAAGATTCATTTTCTTGTACTTGATTTTTCCAGTACCAGTCAAATGAAAGCGCTTAGCAGCAGCTTTCTTTGTTTTCATTTTAGGCATTTTACACTACCTCTAAAAAAGTTTACTGATTATCGGCAGCAGTCTCTTCTGGGCCAGCCTTAACTTCCTGTGCAGGCGTTTGACTGTCATTTGCTTTTACAGCTTTTGCTTCATCACCACTTGCCTGGGAATTTTCAGCTTTTGCGCCTTCCGGACTAACTTTCTTGGCCGTACCAGCATCATTAACAGGCTTACTCTTAGGCTTAACCACTTTAGAACCCAAAGTCATTGACATAAACCTGCCTTCCATAGCAGCAGGCTTTTCAATAGCATAAGTTCCTTCCTTAAGCCTCTTTTCAACCTCTTTCAGGACATCGTATCCCAACTCGGTGTGGGCCAGTTCACGACCGCGGAAGCGGATGGTTACTTTTACCTTATCACCTTCATCAAGAAATTCCTGAACGTGCTTTGCTTTCGTGTCAAGGTCGCCTGAACCAATTTTTGGCTGCATGCGGATTTCCTTGACTTTTAAAACCTTCTGGTTCTTTTTGGAGTCACGGAGTTTTTTCTCCTGTTCGAACTTGAATTTTCCGAAATCAAGTATTTTGCAAACCGGTGGTCTTGCGTTTGGCGAAACTTCAACAAGGTCGAGCTCGCACCTCTTTGCCATTTTGAGGGCTTCGATTGTAGGGACAATTCCCTTTTGAACACCTTCTTCATCAATCAGTCTGATCTCACGTACGCGTATTTGTTCATTTACGCGCATTCCCTTATTGTCTGCCAACGATCCTCCTTGAACACATTTTGTGTTCTCTGCTAATACCTCTAGCACGGCGTCCATTTTATCAAAAAAACAAAATATTTGTCTAGTAAAAAGCCCAGTTTTCCGCCTTTTTTCTTAGTTTGAAGCATTCCTTTTTTCTATTACAAAAGCCCATTTTTCTTAAAGATTTTTTTTAAATCGTCACCGCCCTTCCGCCACTCACTCCCGTTCGGCCACCCCGCTTTGCGTGGCGGCTGCTTCGCATGGCTACACGGCGGGCTATGCTGTTTTTTTTATTTTTTTTTGCCCACTGCGTTTTTAAAAAAGTGCCGTACCCTTTAAGGCCCGCTAGTCGGCTTGGACTGGGTTCGAAGGGATTTTTTTTTGAAAGGAACTTTCAAAAAAAACGGAGCGAAAGCGCAGCCACATCACCTGCAACGAGCACAAAGTGCGAAGTTTCAAGCCAAGCCGTCTTTAAATCCCAAAAAAAATACCGGTAAAAAACTACCGGCATAAAAAACTATTCTTTTTCTACAAGGGGCTTTTTTTGGAAAGTCATGTAATCAATAACTGCAAAAAGTGCCATGGCAATTTCAATAGCGTAAGGCAAAAGGGAAGCAGAATTTAGCGTCCACAAAGTTTCTGCAAAAGACGGCAGAACCAGGGGAACCAGGCAAATGCAGTAGTAGAAAATGGCAGCTGCTTTTTTTCCGGCCAGGCGCTTTTTGTAGCCGGCGCAAATTAAAACTTGAATGTCCCAGCACATAAAAATGTAAAGGAGGGGCTTAAAGAAAATTATGAAAACGGATGTATTAAAGCGGTTTGTAAAAACGTCGTATGGAATGTAGGCTGCGTAAAAGGCCAGCACTAAGGGCAAAAACATGGAAATTTTGTATTCCATGCGGTCAATCTTTATGCATGCTAAAAGCCATATTGCAAAAATAATAGGGGCTGCAAAAGCATCGCTAAAGAAAATGTAAAAAAATGAATCCAAAAAAGAATCAGTCCATATGTGTGAAGGCATAAAAAAGAATTCTTTCATAAAACAAAAAATGCAACCTGTCAAAAGACCAATTGCAAGCGGCACAATAAAGGATTTTGCCCTGAATTCTTTAAATGCGAAAATGTAAAAAGTTAAAAAACATGGAATAATCAAGATTGAAAATGCGTACATGGTCAAAGAGTAACACATTAAATTTGTTTTTTCAATTGGTATTTGGAAGGTGGCTTTGTTTGCAGGCGGATTAGTTTCTTATAGAAGGTTAAGGCTTTGTGGAAAGAAGTGGTGATTTAGCCAAGCAGACCCTGTTTTTGAAAAGAATTTACTTTTTTACCTAAGCAGGCCGCTCAAAATCTTTACGCTCAAAATCTTTTAAAAAAGAAAAAGACCTTCTCCCTAAGGAAAAAGGCCTTTGTTTTTATCTTTTCAAAAAAGATTATTTGCAGTCGTCAGCGTGTCCGGCAGAACCGAATACGTTTACGTTCTTGTCCATGTACATCTTCTTGAGTTCTTCGCGTGCAGGACCCAGGTAAAGACGTGGATCAAATACATCTGGCTGTTCTGCGAAGATGCGGCGGATTGCAGCTGTCATGGCAAGGCGGCCGTCAGAGTCAACGTTAATCTTGCAAACAGCAGACTTTGCTGCCTTTCTAAGCTGTTCTTCTGGAATACCTACAGAGTTAGGAATCTTTCCACCGTACTTTTCAATTTCCTTAACATACTGCTGTGGAACAGAAGAAGAACCGTGCAATACGATTGGGAAACCAGGAAGCTGCTTTTCAATAGCTTCAAGAACATCAAATGCGAGTGGTGGTGGAACCAATGTACCGTCATCGCGGCGGGTACACTGTTCTGGTGTAAATTTACATCTACCGTGTGAAGTACCAATTGAAATTGCAAGAGAATCACAACCAGTCTTTGAAGTAAAGTCAATAACTTCTTCTGGTTTTGTGTACTTTGATTCTTCAGCAGAAACATCGTCTTCAACGCCGCCCAAAACGCCAAGTTCAGCTTCTACTGTAACATCATGAGCATGTGCATATTCAACAACTTTTTTTGTAAGGGCAACGTTTTCATCGTAAGGAAGGGCAGAACCGTCAATCATTACAGAAGAAAAACCATTGTCAATACAGTCCTTTGCAACTTCAAAGTTTGGACCGTGATCCAAGTGAAGGGCAATAGGAATATCGCAACCCAGTTCGTGTGCATATTCTACAGCACCGCGGGCCATATTGCGGAGAATGTACTTATCTGCATAAGCACGTGCTCCCTTAGAAACCTGAAGGATAACTGGTGATTTTGATTCAACACAAGCCTGGATGATAGCCTGCATCTGTTCCATGTTGTTGAAGTTGTATGCAGGAATAGCAAACTGTCCCTTCATTGCTGCTTCAAACATCTTCTTTGTGTTTACAAGACCAATTTCGTGGTAATCAAACATGTTTAACTCCTTAAACCGCAAAAGGCGGCACTAAATATCTTTTATGGCAAGTGCTTATTTGAATATAAATCATATAAAAATATGTGCATATGTCTATAAAAGATTCACAAGTAGGATATGCTATTTAAGCAAAAAAAACAAGTTCTAAAGCCCCATATGCCCAAATTTTTCTTTGAGAAAATAAGTGAATTTTAAGGATTTAAAAAACTTGAATTTTAGAAAATTCGCATTATAATGGGGGCATAGATCGAAAAAAGGAGAATTCTATG
>CAVCWN010000225.1:0-3174 GCA_963605975.1 Desulfovibrionaceae bacterium
TTTAAATGAGCAAGTCTATTCGAAAGAAACTTATCTTCCATCAAAAGATGATTCGGCAGCCTCTTTAAATGCGCTTCAGTCTTCAAAAGGACCTTCACTTCTTTCAAAAGATGAATCGGCCACTTCTTTAAATGAGCAAGTCTATTCACAAGGCGAAAGCTTTCTTTCAAAAGATGATTCGGCAGCCTCTTTAAATGCGCTTCAGTCTTCAAAAGGAGCTTCACTTCTTTCTCCAAACAAATCGCCCGCTCCACCAGCCACAAGCTCCGCCATCCCCCTGATCCTTTCTACATTCCAAAATGCCCAGGCAACAGAATTCGGCTATCACATTTTGCCAGACGCAGCTTTTGCTTGCGGACCAATATATTTTTCTCTAATAAAAAAAGAAAATTCCAGTCAATATTAACTTGTTGATTAAATTAAAATAGAGTATTATGAGAGCAGCTAAAAAATTAAAGTTTTTAGACTTTTTCATTGGCATGTGTAAGGGATAAAAGTTTTCATGAATAATTACGAAACAAAATTTGCGCAAATATCAAAGTGGCAGCAAAAGTTGCTTGAAATTAAAGATGTCGACCTTCTCCTTGAAAATATTCTTTCAGCAGCCCGAGACATTTTAAATGCTGACGCAGGCTCCATTTACGACTATGATGAAGCCAGCGGTAAAATGAAAATCCGCTACAGCCAGAATGACACCCAGCAGAAAAAACTTCTGGAAGGTGAAAAACTTCCATACACTTCATTTACCTTTGACGCAAAAAATACCATGGCCGGCTACTGCGCCATCACCAAAAAAACAATAAATATTCCTGATGTTTATAAAATGGATGATTACATGGATGAAGAAAAAACAATCCCCCGTCCATATTTCTTTAACACAGCGTCAGATCTTTTAACAGGCTACCACACAAAATCCATGCTGATTATTCCACTCATTATGGCAAATGGAAAAGTGCATGGTGTTTTACAGATAATTAATGCCCTCAACGAAGAAGGCAAAGTCGTTCCATTTGACAAAGACGCCGAATTCTACATTTTGCATTTTGCAACTCAGCTGGGTAAAATTTACGACTATGCATACATGACAAAGCAGCTCATAGACCGTCTGTGTAAGGCTGCCGGTTACCGCGACCCCCTTGAAACAGGTTTACACGTAGAGCGCGTTTCAAATTTTTCTGTTGAAATTTATGACCGCTACGCCTTTAAAAATAAAATCCCTGAAAAAGAAAGAACAAAATTTCGCGACAATTTAAAACTTGCGGCTAAATGTCATGATGTAGGAAAAATAGCCATTCCAGATGTAATTTTAAAAAAGCCAGGCAAACTTGATGATAACGAAAGGGCCATCATGAAAGGACACACATGTGTCGGGGCTCAGCTTTTTACTCCTATGGAAACAGAACTTGACCAGCTGGCCCGTGACATTTGTCTTCACCACCATGACCGCTATGATGGCGACACCCAGGGCTATCCCAGCCTCATGGAAGATTACATGGCCTACATGCCAGGCACCCCGGTTCCTCCGGTAGAACAGCTGCTTAAAGGCAAAGATATTCCTTTAGGTGCCCGCATAGTAGCAATTGCGGACGTTTACGATGCCCTGCGCCACAAACGCGTTTACAAAGACCCCTGGCCAGTAGAAAAAGTATTTGATTTAATGAAGGAAGAAGCCGGCAAACAGTTTGACCCTGATTTAATAAAATGCTTCTTAGACATTCGCGAACGCCTTGAAGCAATCAATGAATCTTTAACATAAGGGAGTCTCTAAAAATTGCAATTTTTGGAGGCAACTCTGAAAGCGCGATATTTTAAGTCTTTATATTTCAAAGACTTAAAATTCGAGAGGTATCTCTAAAAAAGCATTGAAAATGATTTTGTAGAGATACCCATAAGGTCATTTCCAAAAGCTGCACTTTTTTTAAGGCCCTCATAAGGGGGGGAGTGCAGTTAAAAAAAATTATCTTTTCAGCATAGCCATGCAAGCCTTTTCAAAAGCAGAAGAAAATTTTTCAATTTCTTTACTGCCGTAAGTTGAAAAAGACATGCCTGTGTGAAGGCCCAAACTTGCCATTTGCAAACTCAATTCCCTCTGCTTTAGCATTTCCTTTAGATTTTCCCCGTCAAAATAAGTGCCGCGGTCATTAATAGTAATTATCCCCTTGTCTACCAATCGCTTTGCCAGAGGAATGTCCCTGGTAATAACAAGGTCTTTTGTAGAGGCATTTTCAAAAATGTAATCGTCAGCAGCTCCTTCTTTCTTTTCCACTAGAATCATTTTAAAAAGCGGACTTTCCATAGAAAAAGGAATATTTCTGTTGGCCACATAAACTACATTTACATTCAGCCTGATGGCAGCGCGTAAAACAATAGTCTTTGCCCTTGCCGGACAGGAATCCGCATCAACAAAAATTCTATGTTCACTTGTCACTTGCATTTTGATTATTTTCTCCAGAAGTAAAAGTCAAAGCCTCGTCCAGTTTTTCAATCATGCTGCGTGTCATCCTTTCTTCTTCCAGATTTTGCGGAGTTGAAAGGGCCTTTTCCAAAGCAGCATTTTTTTTCTTTTCCTTGTACAACTCGTCAACCAAAGTAATGCCAGACAAAATGCTTACTTCCAGGGGATTATTAGATTTAGAGTTTTTTTCAACAGCCCCAGTAATTTCTCTGTAATAAGATAAAAGTTTTTTTAAATATTCATCATCTTCCTTTGCAGAAGCACTAAAGGAAGTCCCTAACAAATTTATTCTAATGCTTCCCATATTGCGCCTAAAATAAATCGATTGCAGGGTCTAAATCCAACCCGTCAGCGCCACTTTCTTCGCCGCCTTCATTTTGGTCAGCATCTTCTTCCTGGCCATCAAAAGCGTCATCCCGGCCAGAAAGCCCTTCATTTTCTACAGGAAAGTCATTTTGATTATTTTGATTTTCCCCAGCATGATTTACCACAATTTGATTTGATTCACTTTTTTCAAAAGAAGAAGAGCCATTTTCAAAAAGATTATTTTCTTTAAAAGAATCAAATGAGAATTTCGAATTTGCAGGATTATTATCTGAAAGGGTAGGGAAAAAATTCGTGTCAAAAGAGGAAGATTCACTTTTTATGGAGTCTTCCATTTTTTCTTCAAGACCATCAAGAGTATTCAAGGCAGAGATAATAGATTTTTCAATCTTAGT
>CAVCWN010000226.1:0-6325 GCA_963605975.1 Desulfovibrionaceae bacterium
TTATGGTAGAAAAGACTGGGTCTTCGGAAGAAGATGCTGTTTGGGGAGAAGATGTTGCCCCTTTAAAGAAGCAGACTGGGCCTTCTGAAGAAGACGCTGGTTGGGAAGAAGATGTTGCTCCTTTAAAGAAGCAGCCCACCCCATTAGAAAAAGATTTTTCTGGCAAAAGGGACATTGAAATTATCCGCTGTGACAAGAGCCACATTGATAGTCTTTTGCCTTTACAGGTGGACTACACAAGAGTAGAAGTGCTGCCTCCATGGAGACAGGTTTTCCCCGCCGCAGAAAGAATTTCTCTGGAAAAGAATTTTTCCTGCCAGCTTTATTTTGCTCTTTTGGAAAATGGAAAAATTGTTTCAAAGGCAAACACTAATGCCATAAGCACACATTTTTTTCAAATTGGCGGAGTGTACACTTTAAAAGATTTCCGCTCAAGGGGTTACGCAAGCGCTCTTGTAAAACACATTGCCCTTGAAGCAAAATCTTTAAACAGACAAGCCATTCTTTTTGTAAAAAAAGAAAATCCCAGCGCCATTAGGGCTTATTCCAATGCAGGATTTGTGATTACTTCTTCTTACAAAATAATTTACTATCTGGAAAAATAAAGTTCATAGTTGTCTCTAAGAATTGTAATTTTTTAGAGACTGCAAAATTTATTTTCGGCTCATTTCTACAGATTTGTTGTAGGCGGCAGTGGCAGCTTCAATTACAGAACTTCTAAAACCGTGGCGTTCCAAAGAAACAACTGCTTCGATTGTTGTGCCCCCCGGTGAACAAACTGCATCTTTTAACTGGGCCGGAGTGCGGCTGTCTTGCAATGCCATGCTTGCGGCACCCTTTAATGTTTGTGCTGCGTAAGTGTAAGCCTGGGCACGTGGCATGCCAAAACGAACTGCGGCATCTGCCAAAGCTTCTATAAATATAAAAGCATATGCAGGTCCAGACCCACTGATTGCAGTAACTGCATCCATTAATTTTTCTGAAAGGATCTCAACTTTGCCACATGTTTCAAGCATTGTCTTTACTGTTAAAATATCTTCTTCATCAACATCGCTTGCGTGACAAAGTGCTGTCATTGCCTGACCAACTGTTGCCGGAAGGTTTGGCATAATCCTGATGAGTGAAGGCATTACGAAAGCACTTTCATTTTCTGGGGCGGACAGTGAAGGCGGATTTACAAAAGATGAAAGGGTATTTAAATTCAACCCTGCAGCCATAGAAATAATTGTTTTCTTTTGGGTAAAAGCTTCTTTTATTTCCAAAAGCACTCCTTTAACAAATGCCGGTTTTACTGCAATAAAAATGTAGTCGCTATCTTTTGCTGCTTCCAAATTTGTAGCTGCAAAATTCACTCCATTTTTTTCTGCAAAAGCTTTTGCGTTTTCCGGGTGCTTCGTGCTAACAAAAATATTTTTAGGATTGTATTTTGACGCAAGAGCCTTTACGATTGAGCCTCCCATAATTCCGCAGCCTATGCATGCAATTTTGATATTTGAAAAGTCTTTATTTGAGCTATCAGTCATTTTTTCTTCTCCTATAAAATTATTCTGCCAAAAATAATGTGCCTTTCTGGCTGCCGTCTGCAAGTGACAGCAAAGGACTTTCCGTACCGCCGTTTGTCAAAATAAGAGGAATGCCGTACTTAGTTGTTTTTTCTGCTGCCTGAATTTTTGTTTCAATTCCACCGGTGCCAAATTCATTTGCAGTACCAATCCTTATGTCTTCCCTCAATTTTGAAATATCAGAAACTTCTTCTATAAAAGAAGCGGCCGGGTTTGTTTTAGGGTTGTCTGTGTAAATTCCATCAATGTCACTAAAAAGGATTAACAAATCTGCGCTCCACAAAATGGCTGTGAGTGCGCTTAAATTGTCATTGTCACCAATAAAAAATTCTTCTGTAGAAACAGAGTCGTTTTCGTTTATGATTGGAACAACTCCTTCATCAACAAGGGTGAAAAAAGTATTTCTTATGTTGAGGGAACGTGTATTGTCTTCAAAATCTTCTTTTGTAAAAAGCAGCTGTCCTATGTGCAGCCCCTGACTGGCAAATGCTTTTCGCCACTGATACATAAGTTCCACTTGACCTATGGAACAAAGAGCCTGTCTAAAATGGACGTCTTTTTTGCGAGGCCATTCATCAATTGCCGAAACTCCAGAAACTTGAGCGCCTGAAGAAACAAGGATTATTTGCTTACCCATATCAATTAAGGCCTTACATTGCTGGGCAATTGCTTTCATAAAGTCTGTGTTTTGTGAACCGTCTGCTTTTGCCAAAGTATTGCTGCCGATTTTAATTACTATTTTACGTGCCTTTTTTATTGTTTCCTGAATTGTCATATTTTTACCGGACTTGTCCGTCTCCATCGATTAAAAATTTTGTTGTCGTCAAAGCACTAATTCCCATTGGTCCTCTGGCATGCAACTTTTGCGTACTGATTCCCAGCTCTGCTCCAAAACCGAATTCTCCTCCGTCCGTAAAACGAGTGCTTGCATTAACATAAACGCAGGCAGCATCAATCTTTGACTGGAAAGTTTTTGCATTTTGCAAATCATTTGTAACAATAGCTTCGGAATGTTTTGTGTTGTGGCTGTTGATAAAAGAAATTGCTTCTTCAACATTTTCTACAATCTTTACAGCAACTTCTAAATCCAAAAATTCATATCCAAAATCCTGGGGGACTGCCTTTTGCAAATTAGAGTAATTTGATTTTTGAAGGATTTCAAAACTTTCTTCATCAGCATGCACTTTTACCTTTTCCCCAAATTTATCTTTTAAAAGCGGCAGATATGATTTTGCAATTTTTCTGTTTACAAGAATTGTTTCAATAGCATTGCAGGCGCCCGGCCTTTGAGTCTTTGCGTTGTAAGCAATTTCCACTGCCATGTCCAAAGAAGCACTTTCGTCCACATAAAGATGGCAGACACCAGCGCCTGTCTGTATAACAGGGATTTTTGCATTTTGAACAACAGCATTTATAAGACGCGAAGAACCTCTTGGTAAAACCACATCAATTTTTCCAGTCGCAGAAAGAATTTCCTCAACATCCGAATGGTCCTTACTCTGGCAAAGATAAATCGAATTTAAAACTCCATCCTGGCCCGCATTTTCCAAACCGCTTTTTATTGCCTCAACAAGTGCATTGTTTGATTCAAGGGCCGAAGAAGATCCCCGCAAAAGAATAGCATTGCCACTTTTGTAAGCAAGAGCAAAAGCATCAATTGTTACGTTAGGCCGCGATTCGTAAATTATTGCAACAATTCCCAGCGGCACTCTTACTTGCTTTATTGAAAGCCCATTAGGCGTTTTCCAACCAGCAATTTCCTGACCTACAGGATCCTGCTGCTGAATAATCACATTCATGCTTTCCAAAATTGATTTGAATTTTTTTTCATCCAGAGCAAGACGTTCCACAAGAGCTTCTGACATTCCACCAGCCCTGGCCCTTTCAACATCCTTTTGGTTTGCAAAAAGAATTTTTTCTTTATTATTTTGAATTGATTCTGCCACACAAGAAAGTGCATGATTTTTTTGATTAGCATTATGAAGGGCAAGCAGACCTGCTCCTTCCTTTAAATTAGAGCACACCAAATTTATGTCCATAGAAATCTCCTATGAATTTAAAATGAAGACCCCAGCAGTGAAATAAAATTAGTAGTTAGCAAGGAAGTACATGCCAAGCAAAATGATTGTGCGATTTTTTAAATCTGTCCAGCTTGTCTTTTCAGGAAGACTTTTTATGTACCACCAGAAAATACCAAATTCAGGATCAATGCGTAGAGCATAATCTTCAAAGTCTTTATTTTTTGTTTGAGAACCAAACATGAGGTAAACAACTTTATTTAAAATCTCAAAAAAGCTTTGGTAAATTTCTGTATATTTTTTTGCTGACAGTTTTGAACAAAATTCTTCCAGTTGAGTAAGCACTTCTGCCTTAAGAACTTCATCAGATTTTTCTACCCAGGTTTTTTGAATTAAAAGAAGCAAATTGTTTTGGAAACTTGCGACAAGTTTTTTTTCAGCTTCTTCATCTTTAAGAATATTTTCAAATGCCTTTTCTGAATTAAATAAGGAACTGAGTTGAACGGCTGCTTTGTTAAAGGCATCTTCTTTTTCTTCATTAAGAAGGGTATCAAGAGTAGTAAATGTTTTTTTATCCAAATATTCTTCAATCAATAAATTACCGTTCATGTTTTCATTTTAGAATTTACTGGCTTTTTATTCAAGTAAGGGAGATTTTTAAAATCTTAAAATATAAGGGTAAAAAGACTGAATTAATTCAAGTTGAAATAAAGATTTTACTTTTATAATCTTTGACTAGTAAAATTTAAGAAACTTAAAGTTGTCTCTAGAAATTAAACTTTTTAGGGGCTCACAAAATCGATATGGAGGACAATTTATGATTTGTGAAAATCCAGTAATCAGAGGATTTTACCCTGATCCTAGCGTATGTGCAGCAAACGGAAAATTTTATCTTGTAAACAGCACATTTGAATATTTCCCGGGAATGCCTGTTTTTGAAAGTGATGACCTTGTTCACTGGAAGCAGATAAACAACTGTCTTACAAGACAAAGCCAGCTGGACGTCAGAGGCATTGGTGCCAGCGGTGGAATTTTCGCTCCTACAATCCGCTACAACAATGGAAGATTTTATGTTGTTGTTACAAACGTTTCTTTTGATTACGGAAACTTTTATGTTTACACAGACGACATCTACGGCGAATGGTCTGATCCTATAAAAGTTGATCGTGGTGGAATTGACCCTTCCCTTCTTTTTGATGGAGATAAAACTTATTTTATTTCGAATGGCAGTGACGACTTCGGTGTAAACGGAATTAGTCTTTGCGAAATTGATATTGCTACTGGAAAAAAACTTACACAGGCAAAATGCATTTCTCAGGGATGCGGTGGCCGTTACTTGGAAGGTCCACATCTTTATCACATTAATGACTGGTATTATCTTATGGTAGCAGAAGGTGGCACTGAATATGGCCACATGGAATGTATGCTTCGTTCCAAAAATATCTGGGGACCATACGAACAGTGTCCTTCAAATCCAATCCTTACAAACAGAAATTTAGGTGGCTATCCAGTTCAAGGTTCGGGACACGCAGACTTAGTTGAAGGTCCTGACGGTCAGTGGTACATGGTTCACCTTGCCTTCCGCCAGATCAGCCAGTATGGAACTTTCCACAATCTGGGCCGCGAAACATTCCTTATGCCTGTTTTCTGGGACAAAGACGGTTGGCCAAGCGTAGGCGCAGACGGAACATGCCGCTCTAAGTGGGAACTGAAAGACGGTAAATGTACAATTTTGCCAGATGCCACCTACCCTGAATACAATTTCACTTTGAACAAAATAAGTGACGTTTACCTCAGACTGCCAGACTATTCAAATTACAAAATTGCCTATGACAGTCAGGGCAAGGCTTCCAGTGCAGAAATCCGTGGAACAAAAGATTTCCTTGGCACAACAGGAATTGTTTCTTTTGTAGGAACAAGACAATGTGAACACAAGGGCAAAATGGAAGTTCAACTTGATGCAAAAACATTAGCCACAGGCCAAAGCGCTGGCATTACATCTTACCTTACAGAACTTGACTACTACTGTCTGGAAGCAAGCCGTACAGAAAAAGGCCTTAGCGTAACAGCAAAACTTGTCATTGGAGGAAAAACTGTTCCTGGCAAAAGTCTTACTGTAAATGGTGACAAAATCAATCTTAAAATAGAAAGTGATAATATAAATTACTTCTTGAGCGCAAAAGATGACAATGGAAATTACATTGAACTTTTGGACGGACAAACACGCTACCTTTCAAGCGAAGTTGCCGGAGGATTTACAGGAGTAATCCTTGCCCTTTACGTTAACGGTGACCAGGGATTTGTAAAATTCAACTGGTAATTGTTTTTAGTGGCTTCCAAAGATTAATTTTTTAGAACAGCCCCTAACTAATTTTTTTCAGAATCAATCTTTTCCTTCAGATGAATAATCCGCTGGTTTTCAGAGCCACGGAACTGAAGGGAAAGATTTTTCTTTTCCTGGATGAAGGGCCCGTCAACTAAAATGTCAATGTAAGAAAGCATTTCTTCTGTAAACTTTGTATGTTTCTTACCGTCAAAAGGCAAAAGGTCTTTGTCGTAGATGTAGCCTGTGTAGCACCAGATGTCTTTTTTTGGAAAGCGCTGCCTTACTTTCTTTAGGAATGCAGTAAGGACACATTGATTTTCTTCTTCGAAAGGTTCACCGCCCAAAATGGTCAGCCCCTGAATAAAAGGCTTGTCTAAAGCTTCAAGGATTTCATCTTCTGTTGATTGAGTAAATTCCTG
>CAVCWN010000227.1:0-7812 GCA_963605975.1 Desulfovibrionaceae bacterium
CCGTTTCTAGCAACCCTGCAAGGGCCGTTAAACAAAAGGCGGTATGCTTCAAAAAAAATCCCTTTACAAAAAAGGGCTCTTGAATATAATTTTGGGGCAAATGAAAAATGGAATTTTGAAGAAGGCTCTTGGGGCAACGTCGCCGGTTTTTTTTGGATACATTGCTTTGGGCATTGCTTTTGGAATGGTAACGGTTCATTCTGGATATGACTGGTGGCTGGCCCCTTTGACGGGAATTGTTATGTACACGGGAACGGGGCAGTTTTTTGGGATTGCACTTTTTGCAGCTGGGGCAAAGCTGTCTGAAATTCTTGTGGCGGAATTTCTTTTGAGCATAAGGCACATTTTTTACGGGCTTTCGCTTATTGGAAAATACAAGGGGGCTGGTAAGTTTAAATTTTATTTGATGTATGCAAACACTGACGAAACATTCGCTTTGATTACGGGCAGCACTCCCCCTTTAGATGCAAATCCGTTTTTGTATTACACACTGATTGCCGCTTTTGACCAATTTTACTGGGTTTTGGGGTCGGCAGTGGGGGCTGTGGCATACAGCATTTTGCAGCACTACAATCTTTCGCAATATTTACAGGGAGTGGATTTTGCCCTTACGGCACTTTTTGTGGTTCTTGTAATTGAACAGCTAAAGAAGAAGGGAAACCTTTTGCCCTGCCTGGTTGGTGGAGGTGTTTCTTTGGTAACGGTAATTCTTTACATGAAGGGTTTATTTTCTTCTTCAAATATTATTTGGCTTTCCATTTGTCTGGGACTGGCAGTAATGTTTTTAATAAAGGGGCCGGCTTTTTATAGGGAAGCAAAAATCGCAGAAGGAGGCACAAAATGAATCAGCCATTAAATATTTACCAGGTTTTACTGGCAGTTTTTCTTTCTGGCATAATCATTCTGGCCACCAGACTTTTGCCTTTCATAATCTTTTCAAAAAAAGAAGTTCCCCTTTTTGTCCGCTTCATTGAACGCTACGCCCCCGCTCTGATCATGGCTATTCTTTTTGTTTACTGTTTAAAAGACATAAATTTTACAGGAGACAGCCACGGCATAGAATATTTAATTTCCATAGCCAGCGTCGCAGCCCTGCACTTAACTTTCAAAAATTCCATGGTAAGCATCTTTGGCGGCACAGCAATTTTCATCCTGCTTTCCAGACTGTTGCCTCTTTTTCTTGTTTGATTTTTTCCTTGGATTTTTTTTCGTTGGTGGATTTTGAAAAAGACAAACTTTTTTCGTAACAAGAACAGTAAAGTCTATTTTAAAAACGTGCTTGAATATGCGGAGCAGGGGTTCTAAAAAGTGCGACATTGGAACTTGCTCCAGCTGAGCCACTTTTTAGGTTCCCTGTGGGAGCATATTCAAGCGAATTTTAAAAAGACAAAACTTTCTTTATTTTTTATTTTACGAAAGAAGAACTTCTTTACAAAACACGCCTAGCCGCGATGGTAGTGAGCACGAAGTGCGTGCGAAGCAATGAGCACCGAAGCGCAAGCGTAGTCACGGACAGCGCGTTTAACAAAAAAGAGTATGCTTCAAAATTAAAAAAAATTAAGTGTTTTTAAGTAAAAAAACTTGTTTTATTAAGTTACCAGTGATAAAATGGATTTTATGGAAAATTCAAGAAAAGTCAGGCTTTCGGACATTGCGCAAAAGCTTGGAGTCAGTACGGTTACGGTTTCTAAGGCTATTGCGGATAAGGAAGGCGTTGGGGACGATCTTAGGGAAAAAATTAAACAAGTGGCCCAGGAAATGGGTTATAAGCAAAAGACGTCACATTTGCCGGGCGCTAAGGGCGATAATTCTACTGGTAACATTGGCATTGTTATTCCTACCCGCTTTTTTGAAAGGTCAACTTCTTTTTACTGGAGCCTTTACAATGCCCTTTCCAGGGAGCTTTTGTCTAACGGTTACTATGCCATTATGGAACAGCTGGAAGATACTGATGAATTTGATCTTGCCATTCCTCACATGATTCAGGATAAAAAGGTTGACGGTGTAATTTTTTTGGGCCAGGTTTCCAATGATTATGCGCGTTTTATAAGCAAAAATTATTCTAATTTTATTTTTCTGGATTTTTACCTGTCTGATGAGGATTCGGATTCTGTTACGACGGATAATTTCTATTCTGAATACATGATGACTGAATATCTTATTTCTATGGGTCACAAAAAAATCCGCTACGTGGGTACTTTTAATGCTACTACTAGTATCAGCGACCGCTTTATGGGTTTTATGAAGGCTATGCTGGAAAATGGCCTTTCGGTTCACTTTAATGAAATTATTGATGACCGCGATTCAAAGGGGACAAATAAGACTATTGAACTGCCTTTGGATAATATGCCTACTGCTTTTGTCTGCAACTGTGATGACTGTGCGGTTAATCTTATAAAGGAATTGAATAAAAAGGGCTACAAGGTGCCTGAAGATATTTCTGTTGTGGGATTTGATAATTTTATTTCCAGCGGCAGTATAAGTCCTGCTCTTACAACTGTTGAAGTTGATTCGCAGAATACGGCCAGGGCCTGTGTGGAGCTTTTGCTTAAGAAAATTCGGGGCCTGCCTTACAATCATGGACACACTGTTGTTGGCGGCAGAATTATCCACAGGGATTCGGTAAAGAGGCTGAATTAGAAAATGGGGACTGTAAGTTTGCAGTCCTTTTTTTTAGGGCATCTCTAAAAATTGCAATTTTTAGAGGCTCACTTTAATGAAAATTTTATTTTACAGGGGCAAAATATGAATAAAAAAATTTACAGTGAATTAAAAGAAGAACTTACAAAAAATATTCTTCCTTACTGGGAAAAGTTTTCGCGCGATGAAAAGTCCCGCGGTTTTTACGGCGCTATTGATAATTCAAATAAGGCTAATGCCAAAATGTGGCGCAGCATTGTAATGGTCAGCCGCTACTTGTGGTCTTATGCCCAGGCAGCCAGGCTTTTAAAAAACAAGTCTTATTTAAAAATGGCTGATTATGCTTTTTCTTATATGATGAGGGATTTTAGGGATCCTTACTATGGAGGAGTTTACTGGGCTGTTAAAGAGGACGGTTCGTGTCAGCTGGAGAGAAAGCAGATTTATGGGGAAGCTTTTGCCTGCTATGCTTTGAGCGAGTATGCCTGCGCTGTTAAGGAATTGCGCGGCCAGGATGATGCTGCAAAAAACATAATGGATGAATGTCTTTCCATTTACGGTCTTCTTGAAAAGTTTGCCCTGGACAAGGAATATGGCGGCTATGCTGAGGCTTTAAACAGAGACTGGTCTTTTACAAAAGAAACTAGTCTTTCCGCAAAGGATATTGACTGTGCAAAATCGATGAACACAAATTTGCACGTGATGGAAGCTTACACTAATCTTTACAGAAATCTGCCTGTGGTTTATCCGGAAAACAAAAATCTTTTAAAGGCTGTGGGAAAGTCTTTGACGGATTTAGTCATAGTTCATATAGAAAAGATTTTGAATAAAAAGGATTTTCACTTGGATCTTTACTTTGATAAAAACTGGAAGCAAACCGGCCATGATGAAATTTCTTACGGTCACGACATTGAAGCCAGCTGGCTTTTGTGGGAAGCGGCAGAAGTTTTGGGAAATGAAAGTTTAAAGAAAAAGGTAAAGCCTGTGTCTTTAAAAATTGCAGAAGTTTCTTTTGATGAAGGTTATGATAAGGAAAATGGCGCCTTTGAAAACACTATGCTTGATGGTAAAAGAGACAGGACCCGTGTTTGGTGGAATCAGGCTGAAGCAATAAATGGTTTTTACAATGCCTGGATTTTGACTGGGGATGAAAAATACAGTCAAGCTGTAGAAAAAATCTGGCTTTGGATAAAGGATTTTCAAAAGGATAAGGTCAACGGCGAATGGTTTGCCAGCGTAAGTAAAGACGGAAAGCCTGTAAACAAAGAGATGAAGGGCGGCAACTGGAAAACTTCTTACCACAATGGAAGATGCTGCATGGAATTATTGAAAAGAAAATAGATAAAAGTTATTTGAATGCGCTTTAGACGAAAACACCTTTTACTTGTTTAAAATTCGCTTGAATATGCTCCCATCGGGAACCTGAAAATCTCTCCGGTGGAGCTTCGCTCCAATGTCGTACTTTTTTAGAACCTCTGCTCCGCGCATTTAAGCACTTTTTTTTAATACAAATGTTTTTTTTGATGCGCATTCAAATAGTTTTAAATTCAGGGTGGGCTTTACGGGACAAGTTACTGGACCTGACAAAAGTGGCGGTCTGGAAGTTGGATTTGGCACATCCGTACAGAATCATTGCAAAATAATCAACAATCTTTTGAAATTATTTCACTTTACGCAAGATAAAAAGGGGCCTATAATAATTGAAAAGGCGGGGAAACTCAGCCTGCAATCTAATTATTTTTAGGAGACTAAAATGGGACAGAACTATTTTAATGCAATTCCATGGCGTGAAGCACTTGGTGAACTGGGACACTGCCGTCAAATGGCACGTGAAGAATTTAAAGATGGAACAAAGGCTCTTCAGGGAAAGAAAATTGTTATTGTTGGTTGTGGAGCCCAGGGGCTGAACCAGGGATTGAACCTTCGTGATTCAGGAATGGATGTTTCTTACTGCCTTAGAAAAGAAGCTATTCAGCAGCAGCGCCAGTCTTGGAAAAATGCTACAGAAAATGGTTTTAAAGTAGGTACATACGAAGAACTTCTTCCAACTGCAGATGTTGTTGGAAACCTTACTCCGGACAAGCAGCACCACCAGGTTGTTCAGAATTTGATGAAGTACATGAAAAAAAATTCAGCACTCTGGTATTCACATGGATTTAACATGATTGAAGAAGGTGAAGAAATCCGTGATGACATTACTGTTTTCCTTATGGCACCAAAGGGTCCTGGTACAGAAGTAAGAAATGAATACCTGCGCGGTTTTGGCGTACCTGAATTGATCGCAGTTCATCCAGCCCACGATCCTGAAGGACGCGGCATGGCTTTGGCAAAGGCTTTGGCTTGTGCAGAAAGAGGCGAAACTGCTGGTGTTCTTGAATCATCATTTATTGCAGAAGTTAAGTCTGACCTTATGGGCGAACAGACAATTCTTTGCGGTATGCTGCAGACTGGTACAATTCTTTGCTATGACAAAATGGTAGAAAATGGAATTGATAAGGGCTACGCTGTTAAACTTTTGATGCACGGCTGGAACGTAATTTCTGAAGCTCTTAAGTGGGGCGGCATTACAAACATGATGGACCGTCTTTCTAATCCTGCAAAAATCCGCGCTAACGAATTGAGCAAAGAACTTAAAAAGATTATGACTCCACTTTACCGCAAGCACATGGATGATATTATTTCTGGTGAATTTTCTTCTACTATGATGAAGGACTGGGCTAATGATGACAAGAACCTTCACGAATGGCGCGAAAGTTATGCAAAAATTCCTTTTGAAGTTGAAGAAGAATCAAGTGTAGAAATTACAGAACAGGAATATTTTGACAAGGGCATTTTGCTGGTTGCAATGGTTAAGGCAGGATGTGAACTGGCATTTGAAACAATGGTTGCTGCCGGCATTAAACCTGAAAGCGCTTACTATGAATCTTTGCACGAAGTTCCTCTTATTGCTAACTTGATTGACCGCCGCCGTCTTTACGAAATGAACAAGGTAATTTCTGATACTGCAGAATACGGCTGTTATCTTTTTGCACGCACAGCAGTTCCTTTGTTAAAGCCATTTATGGAAACTGTTACAACTGCAGATATTGGAAAGGGAATGGATTTGAAGACAACTTCTGTTGCTAACACAACTTTGGTTAAAGTCAACGAAGAAATCAGGAATCACCCGATTGAAGCTGTTGGTAAAAAACTTCGCGCTTACATGACAAGCATGAAGCCTATTGATGCAACAAAATAATTTTTTCTTTAGGGGAAAAATTTTATTTTAAGAATGGCGCTGCCTTTTTTGGGGTGGCGCTTTTTTTTTGTGCCGCCTTCATTATCGGGTGCAATTACTTTAGGGCATCTTAAAAAAAATCATTTTCAATGCTTTTTTAGAGATACATGCGAATTTTAAGTCTTTGAAATACAAAGACTTAAAATGTCGCGTTTTCAAAGTTGCTTCTAAAAATTGCAATTTTTAGAGGCTCCCTTTACAAAAAAATATTTCTTTCAAAAAAAGAAATACCCTACCTGCCTACCCTATAAAGATTTTTCAAAAAAGCAAAAGTTTTTTAAATGCGCCTAGCCGGCACTGGAGCCAGGCCGGAGGCCGTCCGAAGGACCGCGCGCAGCAAGTGGCGAAAGGGCCGTTTAACAAAAGGCGGTATGCTACAAAAGAAAAAGAAAAAAAGGTATAATCAAAAAATGAGTTTGAACTGTTTGGAAATTAACAAGATTTTGGGCGAGCTGCATTTTGAAGGCGCTTTTATTCAGGAAATTATTCAAAGCGGATTTGACACGCTGGGTTTTAAAATCATTGACAAGGGCCAGCTTTATAATTTTTTGATTTGCACTTCGCAAAATGCGTGCAGAATTAATTTGACAAAAAATCGCTTTACTAAAAATAATAAGCCTTTGCGCTTTAACGAATTTTTAAAATCGCGGGTACAGGGAATGAGGATTAACAGCATTGCCCAGTTGGGCTTTGACCGCATTATAAAAATGGATGTGTCGACGTGGAAGGAGCGGCTTTTTATTTTTATAAGGCTGTGGTCTGCTGCGGCTAATGTGATTGTTACTGATGAAAATTTTACAATTTGTGACTGCATGTTCCGGCGGCCCAAAAGGGGTGAAGTGTCTGGAGAAAATTTTTTTGTGGAAGAAAAAATTTTATCTGAAAGTGAAAAGGCTGAAGAAGAAAAATTGATTCTTGAAAAATTTAAGATCCGCACTTTTGATGACATTGATAAAAATCAGTTTAAGGAAAAACATGGAAAGGATTTTGATTCTTTGTCTTTTAACGAAAAAATTGATTTTTATTATTCTGAACATTCGTCAAGTTTGTCTCGGGACGCTTTACTTTTGCAGGCGGAAAAATGGTACAATGTTAAGCACAGCAAAATGGAACTTGCACTAAAAAAACTGGAAGAGAAAAAAGAGTCTTTTGAAAATGCGGAAAGTCTGAAGCACACTGGCGATTTGATTTTGACTTTTGGAAATCAAATTGCGGATGGATTTTTAGATTGCACGGATTATGAAAGCGGGAAAACTGTTCACATAAAGGTTGATCCAAAACTGAATGTCCAGCAAAATGCGGGGCTTTATTATGGCCAGTATAAAAAAGCTGTGAGTGGTATGGAAGATTTGCAGCACGATATTGAACTGTCAAAAAAAGCACTGGAATCTTTGGAAAAAGAATACGATCAAATTAAGGCAGAAAAAAATGTCATTAAAATTGAACAGCTGTTTAGGAAATCAACTCAGGCAAAACAAAATGATAAAAGCAAAAATCACACGGGCCTTTACTATTTAGTTGATGGGTGGACAATTCTTGTGGGAAGGAATGCGGCGGAAAATGATGAGCTTTTGCGCCATGCGGTTAAGGGCAATGACATGTGGCTGCACACTCGTGACTTTCATGGAGGTTACGTTTTTATAAAAGCAAAGGCAGGAAAATCTTTTCCACTGGACATTTTGCTTTACGCGGGAAACCTGGCGGTTTACCATTCCAAGGCAAGGCAAAATGGTCAGGCGGATCTTTACTACACACAAGTGAAATATTTAAAGAGGGCAAAGGATGGGCCTAAGGGTTTGGTTTTGCCCAGTCACGAAAAAAATCTTCTGGTAAAACTGGACAGCGAAAGGTTACGGCGGCTGGATGACATTTTGAAAGAGGAAGAGGGGTATTTT
>CAVCWN010000228.1:0-8203 GCA_963605975.1 Desulfovibrionaceae bacterium
CAAAGGCAGCTGCAGATATAGGAATCAAATATCTGACACTTTATGTTTTTTCAACAGAAAACTGGAAAAGAACAGAAGAAGAAGTCGGATATTTGATGAATCTTATAAAAATGCACTTGGAAGCGGAATTTGATTTTTATAAGGCTAACAAAATCAGGGTGAAAATCCTTGGAAATGTGGAAGGTTTGCCTAAGGATATTCAAAAAGTAATAGGCGACACAGAAAAGGAAACTGCTGATTTTACAGCCACAACAATTGTCCTTGCCATAAATTATGGTGGCAGGGATGAAATTCTTAGGGGAATTAGAAAACTTATAAAGAATGACACAGATCTTTCTTCGCTAAACGAAAAAACTTTTGCATCATACCTTGATTTTCCTGAGTTGCCAGACATGGATCTGATGATTAGGACTGGCGGTGAAAAGAGAATTTCAAATTTCCTTTTATGGCAGTCATCTTATGCTGAACTGATATTTACAGATACTCTCTGGCCAGATTATACAAAAGAAGAATTTGAAAAAGACCTTATTGATTACCAGAAAAGAACTAGAAAATTTGGAGCAGTACTTTCATGAATGTGAAAAAATTAATTTCAAGACTTGCCATTTTTATTATTGGGGTGCCATTAACGGTTTTCCTTATTTATTTACCTTTTTTTAATCACCTTCCCCTGCACGCCTTGATGGTTCTTGTTACTTTACTGGCTTCCATTGAACTTTATAATATTTTTTCTGTAAAAGTCAGGATGCCTTCAAAATTTTTTACTGTTTTTCTTTCACTTTTAATTCCTCTTGTATACGGCATTTATTTGATTCTTACATCAGTTTTGAATCTGCCAAGATTTTCATGGTACCATTTAATTCCTACTATCACACTTATTGCATGCATTATTGCAGTTTTTGTCCGCGAAATAACGCATGAATCATCTTTTGAAGATTCCAGCAGCCGCATAGCATTAACAAGTTTTTTGATTTTCTATACAGGCTACCTTATTACATACATTCAGCAAATGTCAGTTTTCACCCTGCCTTCCCTTTCACCACAGGAAAGTAAAGACGTTTCTACAGGATACTTAATCACATTTATCCTTATGGTTTACATTTGTGATTCATCTGCCTGGCTTTTTGGAAATCTTTTTGGAAAAAACAATAAGGGGATTTTAAAAGCATCTCCTAACAAAAGCGTAGCCGGTTTTTTGGGCGGAATTTTTGGCTCTATAACAATTGGCATTCTCTGCTATTTTGCAATGGCTTCAATCTACAAAGAAAATATTTTTCCGTCATCAATTGTAAAAATTATCGTTTTGGGTTTTTTGATTTCCATTTCAGCAATTGTCGGGGATTTGACAGAATCAATTTTTAAAAGAGCAAGCGGCGTAAAAGACAGCAGCAAAATTATTTTGGGTAGAGGCGGCGTTTTAGACTCCATTGATTCTATTCTTATTGCGGCTCCTGTTTTTTACCTTTATTCAATTATTTTCTACGTAAATTTTTAAGACAGGCTGTATATGAAAAAAGTTCTTCTTTTAGGTTGCACAGGTTCCATAGGCAGGCAAACTTTAGACATTGTCCGCAATATGAAGGATGATTTTAGGATTGTTGGATTAACTTGTAAGTCTTCAAAAAAGGAACTTGAAAAACTGTGCCAAGAATTTGACTGTGGGGGCTCTCTCTTTGAAGAAGAAGGTCAGGAAGGACTTGAGCGTCTTATAAAAGATTCAAAGGCAGACATTGCAGTTAATGGAGTTGCAGGAAGCGCAGGTCTTCTTCCTTCCCTTTTAGTAATTCAAAATGGAATTGATCTAGCTCTTGCTAACAAAGAAACTGTTGTTATGGCATGGCCTTTAATCAAAAAGGAAGCTGAAAAATTTAATGTAAATATTATTCCGGTTGACAGTGAACATTCTGCAATTTTTAATTTGACTCAAAAAATCGGCAGCCAAAATATTGATGAAATTTTAATTACGGCAAGCGGCGGTCCTTTTAGAAACATGACTAAAAATCAACTGGAAAATGTTACTCTTGAAGAAGCCTTAAAACATCCTACCTGGAACATGGGTAAAAAAATTACAGTTGACAGTGCCAGTCTTGCAAACAAGGGACTTGAAGTAATTGAAGCCCAGAGACTTTTTGATTTTCCCACAGAAAAAATAAAAGTCCTTGTGCACCCGGAAAGTCTTGTTCACTCCCTTGTAAGGACAAAGGACGGCATGCTTTATGCTCAAATTTCAAATCCAGACATGAGGCATCCAATTTTAGGCGCCTTGACATGGCCGGAAAACGCACACAATTATTTGGAAAAATTTGATCTTTTTAATCACACTTTGACTTTTTATCCACCCCGACTTGATGATTTTCCAATGTTAAAATATGCCTATGAGTGTGCCCAAAAAGGAAATTCCTACACAATTGCCTTTAATGCTGCCAACGAAATTGCGGCTGACCGCTTTATCAAAAAAGAAGGCACTTTCAACCAAATAGCCCAGTGCACACATTTTGTTTTGCAAAATGATTTTTCATGTCAGGCAGATTCCTTCCAGGCAGTTTTTGAAAATGACAAAAGGGCCCGCCTTTTAGCAGAATCATTTTATAAAAAAATGTAACGAAAGGCCTGTGCCGTATTTTTTTATTAACAGGAGTCTCCAAAATTGCAATTTTTAGGGATGTCCTTAACGGGAGCTAAAAAATTTGAATGTTGTTTTAAAAATTATCATTGGCTTAATAGGTTTAAGTTTTTTGATTTTCTTTCATGAAACAGGTCATTTTCTTTTTGCAAGACTTTTAGGAATAAAGGTAGAAGCTTTTTCTATAGGGATGGGACCTGTTTTGCTCCACAAAAATATCAAAGGAACAGATTACCGTCTGTCCCTTATTCCAGTCGGCGGTTACTGCTCCATGAAAGGCAGTGAAGATTTTCAGGAAGCTTTAGAAAATGGATACAGGGAAATTAAAGGTGACAAAGATTCTTTTTACGGGGCAGCACCTTTTAAAAGACTGATTGTTGCTTTTGCGGGACCTTTTTTCAATTTGATTTTTACTTTTATGGCAATGTATATAATTGCATGTGTGGGTTACACGTATTTTGCAGCCGGCAGACAAGTCAAAATGGCAGATGAAGTCCTTGAAGGAAGCAAGTCCAGCGCCCACGAAGCCGGAATGCAAAGCGGTGACATCATTTTAAAAATTAACAATAAGGAAATGAATGATTTTTATGATATTGCCTCTTATATTTCCATAAGGGGAAAAGAAACTCTTTTAATTACTGTAAGCCGCAATAATGAAATTCTTGAAATTCCTGTTACAGTTGATTTAGACAAGGAAAGCGGAAGTGGCAGGATTGGAATATACAGTGATCCACAATCTGTTATTGAAAGAGAATATCCTTCCCACAATTTTTTCACCGCCTGGGGTGAAGCTTTTAAGCAAAGCGCAGACATGATAAATACGACTGTCAAAAGTTTTTCCCTGATTTTTAAAGGCATAGATCTTACAAGTGCCTTTTCAGGGCCTGCGGGCATTTCCAGCATGATTGGTGAAACAACCATAGAAAGTTTTAAGGGCGGATTTAGGACTGGTCTTGTAACAGTTTTGAATCTTCTGGCTTTTATAAGCATATCCCTTTTTTTTACAAACCTTTTGCCACTGCCACTTTTGGACGGAGGAACAATTCTTTTTGCATTGATTGAAATGATCAGCAGAAGAAAAATGCCGCCAAAAGTTTTAAGAAATATACAGTATGCGGGAATAGCAGTTATTGCCCTTCTCTTCGTTCTTGCAATTGCAGGGGATATACAGTATTTTATAAAATGATGAATTTTTAGGGGTAAATCATAATGAAAAAAAACTTGAAAATCTTTTTTAAGATTTTAACTTCTACAGCTGTTTTTTGCTTTTCTTTAAATGCATTTTCACAAGCAAACATCAATAATCAAATTCATTCAGACAGAGTTTCTGCTGTTTTTGTTTCTGAAACATCTTCTTCTGACAGCAAGGATTTTTTCACTTGCGACGAAGACGGTTTTATAATCAAATGGGAAGATGATTTACAGGGCCAGCATTACCAGGTTTCGGATTTAAAAATCAGTCTGGCAGCTAAATGTTTCTCAAACAATGGCTCTAATCTTATTGCCCTTTACGAAACAGACGGCTACTTGCAAAACAGGGTTTCTGTTTTAGACTGGACTAATTACAAAAAACTTTATTCCCTGCATTTTACGGAAACGGTTACTTCAGTAGCTTTTTCTGAAGCAGGCTCATATCTTATTGTAGGAACAAATTCTGTAGACGATCTTTACATCTATAACGCAAAAGACGGCCAGCTGATAAAAAAAGTCCAAGGCATTCCTGCAATGATTTCAATGATAAAGACATCTGACAGTGAAAAATCCATGGTGCTTTATTCCTTAACAGGTGCCATCATTTATTACGACCTTGTCAATCAAAAAATTAAAGCCAGATTTTCTACAGAAAAACTTCTGGAACAGACAGTTTTATTCGGTACTGGAGACAAAAAGAATTCATATCTTGCCGGAGTAAAAGGAAATTATATTTACATTATAAACGCACTTTCAGGAAAAACACTTTCTACATACCAGTCAAGCAAACCACTTTTGTGTGTTTCAAAATCAAAAGAAGAAAAAGGTTTGTATTTTGTCTACCCTTCTTCTGCAGGATATACAGTTCGTTTAATTACAAATGACACACTGAGTTCCCTTTATGACAAAAAGACGACTGTAATCACTACAACGCTGATAAAAAATCTGACAGGATTTGCTGCAAGCGAAAGTATAACAGCCATTACTAAAAATATTGATACAATCATTTTGGGAACAAGGTCTGGAAATGTTTACACTATTTCCGATGAAGTAGATGAAGTAACAAAAGTTACCCGCCTTACCCAAAACATTTACAGTAAAATTTACGACGCGGCCTTTATTGAAGACGACCTTTACACAATTACAGACACAGCCGTATACAAAACAAATTTTGATGACAAATCTTTAACAAAAATAATTGATAACACGAATGGCTGGACAAATATTTCTGCATACAAGGGCAGCCTTATCCTGTGGGCAAAAAATACTAAAAAAACAGTTTATTCCCTCAATGTCGAAGACGGTAGCAAAAAAAACTTGTTTACACCAGCCTCTTACATTTGGTCCGTAACTTTCTTTGAAGACAGACTTGTTTACACTCAGGCCAAAACAAGAGTTTTGTATTATGACTTCAACAAAGCTACAGTCAGAAGAGTTTATGATTCTTCAGGAATTGAAAATGCTGTAATGGTAAGCAATAATGACATTTATGTTGCAAAAGCAAAAACTTCTTCTCTTGATGCAGCATTGATGAAAGTCAACAGACTGACAATGGAAACTGTTCCAATTAAAAATTCTGGTGATTTAATGATGTCAATCAATTTTGATGAAAATGCAGAAGAAAAAGTCATTTACGGTGCGACAATCACAAACAATGATGGTTATTCAACAACTTCACTCATAGCCTACTCAATTGAAGAAAATACAATTGTAAATCTTTACTCTTTGAACGAAGAAGATTCTACAAGCGTCTTTTCTGCACTTTCTGACAAATACATTTATTCAAATATTGGAAAGGATTATGTGACAGGTCTTTCAAGAAGTGATTTTAAACAAAGCATTTTTAAAAGGGCTGCAGCCATTCCAATGAAAGTTACAGCCGGCAAAAACCGCATGGTAATTTTAAACTATGACGGTTCATTAAGCTGGTATAACAAAAACTCACAGTACCTTTTGGGAACATGGTTCTTAAAAAAGGACGGCAACTGGGTGGAATTTTAATTGATTAAGGGAAAACCAAATCAAAAAAGGTGCCGGAAAAAAAATCCAGCACCTTTTTTATTAGAATTTGCTTCTTTAAAAAAAACAGACTTGCCCCTAAAAATTACATTCTTTTAAGGGCAAGTTAAAATCAAAAATCAAGATAAAAAATCAATTTACCTTGTCTATATTGCAGCCACGCTTAAGGGCTTCTTTATAGACATCAACGTATTTAATGGCAGCGTCGTCCCAGCCGAACTTTATCTGCATGCCCTTTTGCTGCATTTTTTTGATATGGTCTTTTTTGTTGTAGTAAGCATAAACTGCCCAGCCAACCGTATCATAGACAGCACGTGGAGTCAGTTGTTCAAAGACGAAACCTGTTCCATCGCCGGTAGCTTCATTGTAGTTTTCGACAGTATCCGCAAGTCCGCCAGTTTTTCTTACAATAGGCAAAGTTCCGTAAAGCATGGAATAAATCTGGTTTAAACCGCAAGGTTCATATTTTGAAGGCATAAGGAAAAAGTCACTGCCGGCTTCAATAAGGTGGCTTAAGTTTTCATCATAGCCAATATAGGCGCGAAGGTTAAGCAATTTTGTTTCCAAAGTCCTGATTTCATTTTCACACCAGCTTTCACCGCTTCCCAAAACAGCAAACTGAACCTTCATGTCCTGGCAAATCTGGTAAATGGAACCGTAAGAAGGAGCGAAAACTTCAGCGATGCCCTTTTGGTCAACAAGGCGGGTAACAATACCAATAAGCGGAATGTCAGGATTAATTTCAAGCCCCATCTTCTTTTGAAGTTCAGCCTTACATTCTGCCTTGCCCTTCATATTTTTCACATCATAGTGGAATGGAATTCTCTGGTCAATTTTTGGATTCCATGCACTGGTATCTGCCCCATTTAAAATTCCCCTTATAACATCAGAACGAAGGCGCAGCAAACCATCCATACCAAAACCGCCTTCCGGAGTTTGAATTTCATGGGCGTATGTTGGAGAAACAGTTGTAATCATGTCTGCAGATGAAACCCCGGCCTGGAGGAAATTTATTGCACCATTGTGTTCAAAATTCGCTCCATAGTACAAACCCCAGTCAATTCCCAAAGCAGGAAATGAATCTTTTCCGTATGTACCCTGGTAACCTTGATTGTGAATGGTCAAAACAGAAGCAGTTTTTTCAAATCCACAGTAGCGGCAAACATGCTTTAACAAAACAGGGGCCAGGCAACTGGACCAGTCATGGGAATGAATAATATCTGGAATCCAGTTTAATTTTCTGCACACCTGGAAGGCTCCGTGGCAAAGAACGGCAAATCTGTAGGGATTGTCATGAAAATCACTTTCACTAGGAGTTCCGTAAATTCCATCGCGGCCAAAAGAAAGTTCATGGTCAATAAAATAAACTTCTACATTATTGCTGCCAGGAAGTTTTGTTTTGTAAACTTCTGACCATGTTTCCACTTGACCCGCTGCAATAGCCATAGCACCAGGCAAGGCTTCCAGTTTTTTTCTGTCAATTTTATAGTAACGAGGCATAACAATTTTTACATCATGCCCCATTTTATCCAGCTGAATGGAAAGAGCACTCACCATATCAGCAAGTCCTCCAGTTTTAGCAAAAGGAACAACTTCTGAACTTACCATTAAAATTTTCATAGACACACCTCGCGTAAAAATTATTGGACGCTTTAAAAAAAGCAATTTTAAAAAGCAAATTTAGCAATTTGAATTTTTCAAGTCAGCCATGGCCTTTATAAAAGCCTGTCTTGAAGAAAGAATTGTTTTTTCGCTGGCACAGTAGGCCAGACGGATCCAGCCCTTTCCGCAAAAGCCTGAACCTGGAGCACACAGAATATTGTATTTTTTAAGGTAATCACAAAAAGCCATATCATCACCATTAAAAGCAGACGGAGCCTTGCACCAAAGATAAAAAGCCCCATCAGGCTTTGCATATTCAATACCCGCTTCGTCCATAATGGCAGTGATTTCATTGCGCCTTTTTTCGTAAAGAGAAAAATCAACATCACTGTCCCATGTTGTAGAAACAACACGCTGCTGTATGGCAGGAGCGTTTACAAAACCCAAAATGCGTGTGCAAAAAATACAGGCAGCAACCAAATCCGCCTTGTCCGGGCATGCAGGATTTACCGCAATGTAGCCTATTCTTTCGCCAGGAAGACTTAAATTCTTTGCAAAAGAAGTAACAACTACACTTGAATCGTATAAAGGAAAAGCAGAAACAACCTTTTTTCCTTCATAAACAATTTGTCTGTAAGGTTCATCCAAAATAAGATAAGCCTTTCTTCCAAAAACCTTTGCCTTTTCATTTAAAAGACCAGCCAAGTCTTCCATTTCTTTTTGAGAATAAATGCGGCCCGTAGGATTATTTGGGGAATTGATTATAAC
>CAVCWN010000229.1:0-3718 GCA_963605975.1 Desulfovibrionaceae bacterium
GATTTTGACTTCATGTTCCTGGGAAAATAATAATAGAACTTACATTAAAATAAGGCTGCCTGTAGAAGAAAGGGGCAGGTCGGTTTTTAAAGACGCCACTATTGAAGGAAATCTTGTTGTTGAAAGAGTTTCCGGTTCTAACGAAGACTTGGACCAAAGTCTCATATATCAAAAAGAAATAAATTTTACCAGTTCTTCTATAAGCATAGAAATTCCTGGTGACTACTATTACCTCATTGACATAGCAATGACTGTTACCAAAAACGGAAGAAGTGAAAAGTATTTTGGTTATAAGGAAGAATACATTGTGGCAAATGCTGCAAACACAGTAAATCTTGAATGCCAGAAAATACTTAACATAGAAAGCTGTTCTTCGAATATTGATGAATCTAGGACTTTTAGCGATGGCAGTGAAACTTATACACTTGAATGCAGCGCAAAGCAGTTTACTGGAGAGCAGTTGTACTTTCATGCCTACGAAGTAACACTTAACGGCCAAACTTCTATTGCAGACCAGCTGACAAGTCAACTGACAAAAGAATATAAGTCCTTACTAAATAATCCTACACAAATAGTAGCAACCATAGCAGGCTGGGCTGGCACAAAAGATGAAGAGACACAAGTTTGCTCATGGTCTAAAACTTTTAGTGAAAGCGCAGCATGTGACAAATATTATGTGATTGTAGTTCATACTATAATAGACACTAATAATTTACAAAGTTCTTTTGAAAACTTTGCTTACACAGATCCTATCAGGGTTCACCTTTACCAAAGTACAGAAAATGAAAACTGACAGGAAGGGCCTTGACAAAAAGCAATCTTGACACAAAGGGCCTGGCACTTTATTATAAAAGCATAAGCGCGATGGTGCACACAAAAAGGCAGCATTGCGCTTTTTTTGTGACTTCGCAAGGGGACTTATGTATCACTTACTTTTGATTTCTGAAGACAGACTCTTTTTAAAAAAAATCTATCCTCTTTTGGAAGACGAAAGCCGCTTTTGCATTCATCTGGTTCCTTTCAGCATGGACGCTCTGGAATCTTTTAAAAAGTTTCATGCGGATGCGGTCATTTTGGACACAACAGTTTTTATTCCTTACGAAAATATTTTAAATGATTTAAAGGAATGTCAGTGGAATTATTCAGTGATTTTGATTTCTTCAAAAAATGAAAAAATCAATTTGCAAAAAAATATTTATACTGTGGGAAAGGAAGATGTCAGCCGGGAAATTTTTGAAGATTTCTTTGACAGGATTTTTGGCCGGCAAAAAGAAGAAAATGCAAGTTTGCAAAATTCATTTTTTTCCTGGAATGGAAACAATGCTCTGGACTTGACGGCAGAAACATATCACTTGGTTTACATTCGTTCTTTTGAAAAGAAAAATATTTTTAGTCAGGCAAAAGTAAAAACTTTTGAAAATGAAATTTCTTCCTATGCAAAAATAAACACAGTTTTTGCTAAAGACAATGAATTTTTCTTTTTGCTTGCCAGACAAAATTTAAAAAGCGAATTTAATTTTGTCCGTTTAGGTCAGGACGCTTTTGAAATTTTTGGAGCAAGGGCAGCAATGCTTTTTGATTCTTCAATCAACCACAAAAAAGTTTTAAGCGAATGCAAGCAGATGAAAAAACTTTCTTCCTACGCATATTTTTTTTACGGCAAGGCTTTTTCCATTCAGGATTTAAACACAAAGGAAGCTCTATTTGAAGAAAAAATTCTACATGCCCAGTGCCAGCCACTTTTACAGGCCCTGCTTTCCGGAGACAAAGAATCTGCGGTCCACATTGTGCGTGAACTTTACTACAAGACAATAAAGCAGTACATGAATTTTCAAACTCTTGAATATATCCGCCTGCAGTTGAATTTCTTTAACTTTCTTTTTGGTCAGGATTTTCTTTTTTTTGATTTTGACTGTCTTGAAGAAGAAATTGATTTTATTTTAACAACGAATCTTTTTGTAAAAGATGAAAGCGAAAAAAAGAAAAGCCGCAATGTCATAGATTCAGTCATGGAAATTTACAATTCTTTTCAGTTTAATATTTCTCTTGAAGGAATTGCGAAAGAGTTGGGCAGAAATAAAATTTACTTAAACAGAATCTACAAGGAAAATTTTAACCTTACCATTTTGGACACTCTTCAATACCTGCGACTGGAACACGCCAAGTTTTATCTTGTTTACACAAAATTGAAAGTTTCAGAAATTGCAGCAAAAACTGGTTTTAATGACATTGGTTACTTTTCAAAATTCTTTCACCACGAAACAGGAAAGACTGCTCTGGAATACAGAAATCAAAAATCCGAGGAAAAATTATGAAAGCACTCTGGCAATATGACAACGGCATTTTGGAATTTAAAGATGTGAATGAACCTCAGGTTTATTTTCCAGATGACATAAAAATCAAAGTTCATTATTCAACAATCGGCATACAGGATTTATTTGCCTTTCACAAATGGAACCTTTATTCCAGACAGGGAATTGCGGGCTACGAAATGTCCGGCGAAATTGTAGATCTGGGATCCAAAGCTAAAGAGGAAGGATTTTATGTAGGCCAGCGCGTTTCCGGAACCCCTGCCCTGTTTTGCACAAAGTGTGTCAATTGCTTAAAGGGTGAAGAACACAATTGCTTAAACATAAAACCCATGAACGGAACCATTTGCCAGTACCTTGTTTGGAAAAGCAGGCAATGCGTGAGTGTGGATGATTCGGTTGACTACAAATCACTTTGCCTTCTGGAACCGGTTGCAACTGTCAGTCAGGCTTTGAACAAAATGCACATCTGGGATGATTCAAACCTCTGCATCTTTGGCGGAGATTTTAATGCCCTGGTCATGATTCAGTTGGCTCGCTTTTCCGGCATGAGAAACATTACAGTTGTTGAACCAAAAAAAGTAAACCGGGACCTTGCAAAAAAATTGGGCGCAAAATATGTTTTAGATCCCGCTGCAGAAAATTTTGAAACTGAACTTTTAAAAATTACAGACTTCATTGGTTTTGAAAATGTTGCTGTCACTTCCACTGCCGACTCATCTTACGTGCAAAGTGCAATCAACTGCGCAGCCAAGGGTGCTGTCATTTTGATGACCGTCTACTTTGACAAAATAAAAGAGTTCTCCGTAAATTCAGTAAAAATGTTTTCACAAAACATCACAATCACTTCGTCATTTTTGTACACAAAAAAAGTTTTGCAGGAAACAAAGCACATCTTAAAGCGCTTGAATTTAGACTGCCTGATTCCTGTTGAATACAAAGCGTCAGAAGCCCAAAAGGCCTGGGAAGAAGAAATCAAAAACCGCTACCCGCGAATTGCACTGAAGATTGATTTTTGATGGACGATTTTTGAAGGAAGGTCCGTTTGGGGAAGGAAGATGCGGGGCGAATTTTGAAGAAATACTTTCGCAGTTAAAGAAGCGAATGGCGAATTTTAAGGGGACATTTTCGTATTTAAAGAAACGGGGCCCGCGAATTTTGAAAAGACATCTGGCACTTCAAAGAAGTGGGGCCGAATTTTGAAAAGACATCCGCGCATTTAAAGAAGTGGGGCCAGAATTTTAAAAGGACATTCGCGCATTTAAAGAAGCTGGGCCGATTTTTAAAAGGACATCTGTCCCTTTAAAGAAGTGGGGCCAGAATTTTGAAAAGACAGTCACGCATTTAAAGAAGCGGGCCCGCGAATTTTGAAAAGACATCTGTCCATTCAAAGAAGCGGGGGCCCGATT
>CAVCWN010000230.1:0-3563 GCA_963605975.1 Desulfovibrionaceae bacterium
GGCTTTTTTTTATCAGCAGATTTCGTAGAAATCTGCAAATCCGTGTGATTTTTTTTATTTTGTTTAGTATATCTGTTGAATACCATGCTTAGTGGTGATTCGGAAATTCCGAACAACCACTTTTTCATCCAGGTTACTTTCTTTATCTGTTAAAAAAATTACAATTTCTTTTGTCCTTTTCTTCCTATCTTGTTTTTTTTGTCACACGGATTTGTGATTTGCTACGCAAATCACGGGCTTTTTTTTATCAGCAGATTTCGTAGAAATCTGCAAATCCGTGTGATTTTTTTATTTCGTAAGTCCAAAAATTGAAATTCTTTCCCATTGAAGAGATGCTTTTCCAAAATTAATCAATAAACCAATTTCTTTATTCAGGGCTTTTAGATAATTAATTACTTGTGCTTTGTGTGCATTCTCCAATTTTGAAACTGCTTTTAATTCGACAATTACATTATCAAAACAATAAAAATCAGCAAAATATTCTTTATTAAGACATAGGCCTTTATAAATTATATTCAACTTTTTTTCACGCTCGAACGGAATTTCTTGAAGTAAAAACTCTCTTTCAAGAGCCTCTTGATACACACCTTCAAGAAAACCACAACCAAGTTCCTTATGAACTTCAAGACAGGCATTAATTATTCTTTCAGTTTCTTTTTCATATATCATAATAAAAAATTTCTCCTCCAGCAGATTTCGTAGACGTGTGACTTTTTTTTATCACACGGATTTGTGATTTGCTACGCAAATCACTTTTTTCTGTTTGCCATGCTGAATTTATTAGCCGTCGTCGGCTTCACTCAGCATTTTTTTTATATGAGACCCTGAATCAAATTCAAAGTGACAGTCATTTTTTTACCAGCAGATTTCGTAGAAATCTGCAAATCCGTGTGATTTTTTTTACGCTGAATACAGTGCTTCCTCAATTTCTTTTAAGGCCTGGCGGTATTGTGCGTTTCCGCCAAACAAGGCTGCTATTCTTGAAGGTTTTCCGTATTTGGTAAAGGGATTTTGTTTTAAGATTTCTGTTGATTCAAGGTCGTAAATGCCAAGTTCTGCGTATTTATCAAGCAGGGCATTTATTACTTCTTTGGCGGCGTCTGTGTATTTACCGAATATATCACGCTTTTTAACATTATTTGCCCTTTCCCTGCGGGTTAAAGGTTTTTGATTAAATGCTATGTGGCAGATAAAATCAAAATCATCTACATCGCTCATATTCTGATCTTTTTTTACAAGTTCTAAGTCGATTCCCTTTTCTTTAAGCATATTGCGGATAACTTCTTTTTTCTGCTCTTCGTTCCATGTCTGTATAAAATTTTCCAGTGTCTGATATGTGCCGATTATGCTTTCTTTTGTGTAATCTTCAATAGATTCCTGCTTTAGTAATTTTCCGTCAGTATCGTAAATTGAAACCACTCGCTGAAGAACTTTGACTTTTACTCCGCCCTTCCCTACAATTTGTATTACTCTCGGCTGATTTGGCTTCCCTTCTGTGCCTGTGCCATCATCTCCATCACCGTGTTGTGACTCTTTTCCGTTGCCGTCATCATTTTTACCGTCATCAATTTTGCGTTCAGCCATTCCAAAATCTTCGTTCTGTTCAATTTCTCCGTCCCATTCAGGGTCGGCAAACAAGCGGCTTACACGGCGAAAGTCCATAATTGTAAAGTGGGTTTTTCCTTCGTTGTAACGCAACCTTGTTCCACGCCCGATAATCTGCTTAAACTCCGTCATGGAATTTATCAGTTCATCAATGACAATCAGTTTTACCATTTTACAGTCTGAACCGGTTGAAAGTAGTTTTGATGTCGTTGCAATTACAGGATATTTTTCGCCAACGGAAATAAAATAATCAAGTTTATCTTTTCCATATTTATCGCTTCCGGTAATGCGCACAACATACTGCTCTTTTACATTCCCTTGATTGTCACGCAAAACCATTTCAGTATTAAGATTATTTAAGGCGATTCGCATTCTGTCTGCGGCATCTTCTGTAGGACAAAATACAATTGTTTTAGACATACGGTCTGTTTCTTTAAGATATTTTGTGATTTCGTATGCTACTTCGTCTATTCTGTCCTGAATGATGATGTTGTAATCATAATCGATGAGATTATATTCGCGGTCTTCAATTTCGTTTCCGTAAATATCTTTTTGTCCTTTTTTAGGCCTCCAGCCATCATCAATATTTGTATGAACATTGATTACTTTGAAAGGGGCCAAAAATCCGTCTTCAATTCCCTGCTTTAAACTGTACTGGTAAACCGGCTCTCCAAAATAATCTATATTTGAAACATATTTTGTTTCTTTTGGAGTGGCGGTCATACCAATTTGAGTAGCCCCACTAAAATAATCAAGGATTTTTCTCCATCTTGAATCTGCTTTGGCAGAACCGCGATGACATTCATCTACAATAATCAAATCAAAAAAATCAGGATTAAAATATTCTTTGTATTTTGAAATTTCTGCTTCAATTTCTTCTTCTGTTTCTTCAACTTCTTCGCCCTTGTGCTTAGAAGAATCCAGCTGCTGATAAAGGGCAAAATAAACCTGCCAGGCACTGATTTTTGACTTATCTTCTTTTTGAAAGTTGATTTTATGAATTACTTTTTCTAAAGGTTTAAAATCCTGCTGTATGGACTGGTCTACAAGGTTGTTTCTGTCTGCAAGATAGAGAACTTTTTTCTTTGTTCCGCTTTCAATTAAACGCCAGACCAGCTGAAAGGCCGTGTACGTTTTTCCTGTTCCGGTTGCCATTGCAATAAGAATTCTTGTCCGCCCTTTTGTAATTGCTTCTAAAGTCCTGTTTACTGCATTACGCTGATAATAGCGTGGCGGGTAACAGTCCGCTCCAGAATAAAATGGGGTGTTCATAAGTTTTTCTTCGTAACACAGAGGAACATCATAAATTTTTGTATTCCCGTCGATGGCATACTGCATTTTATTTTCGACTTCCAGGATTTTCTGGGCATCTACATTTTTCCATCTATCATAAAGTTCTTCTAAAGTCGGAAACTCTGTAAGAGGAAATTCTTTTTCAAGCCCGGTAGTAAAATCATGTTCAAAAAAACTAGTGCCGTTTGATGTGTAAACAAATGGAACATTCATCATCATTCCATAAGCGATTGCCTGCTGCATTCCAAACGAAGATGAGTGATTATGGTCTTTTGCTTCGACGATTGCCAAAGGAGTTCCCCTGTTATACCAGAGAACGTAATCACACCGCTTGCCCTTATCGCGGCTTGGGATATTTCCTTTTATGTGAACTTTACCGTCAGTAAAATTATTGAGTGGCGAAGTTTCCATTGTGATTTTTTTGATGTCCCATTTGGAGGTTAAGGCAGGGGTAATGTACTGAAGTTTGATGTCTTCTTCTGTCATTTCGTTTATATCAAAAATATCACTCATAAAAAATCTTCTCCCAATATAGTAATTAAGTATAACACAAAATCATTGAAATATTAATAAATAAAAGGAGGAACATTTTACGAATGCAACACTTTCGAAAACAAATGCGCCACTCTTTACGAATGCAATATTTTCGAAAACAAATCCCCCCC
>CAVCWN010000231.1:0-3150 GCA_963605975.1 Desulfovibrionaceae bacterium
ATTCTGGTTTGCGCGAAGGCTGATTGTCAAAAATGAATAGATAAAAGCGCCTAATGCTGAACAAATCAAGGTGCACAAAAGCGAAATTATCATTCCCACAAACGGAATTGGGGTGGCAGCAAGGCTTTCGTAATAAAAAGCCCCCATAAGGCCGGCAATTCCGCCCATGTACATCAGGCCAGGAATGCCTAAATTAAGGTTGCCGGATTTTTCTGTAACAATTTCTCCAATTGAACCAAAAAGGATTGCTATTCCCTGAACAATTGCTTTTGTAATAAAAGTTAAAATAATCATCTGCCTGCCCCCTTAATTTGATTTTTCGCCTTCTTGATTTTCTGCATGCTGATTTTCTCCAGTCTTCTTCACTTCCGATTTTGCACTTTTTCTTTCGATTACAACTTTAAAGCGAATGAAAAATTCACAGCCAATCAGGAAAAAGATGATTATTCCAATCAAAATATCAGAAACATTTTCATTAAGGCCAAACTTACTTGCAATTTGAATAGCACCGTTATCCATCAAACTTAAAAGGAAGCTGATTACAATCATTCCCAATGTATTAAAGTTAGACATCCAGGCAACAATAATGGCTGTAAAACCGCGGCCTCCTGCCATGCTTGTAGAAACAGTGTGACTGGCACCGCTGACAATAAGGCAGCCTGCCAAACCGCAAATGGCACCAGACAAAGCCATTGTCCTTATAATTACAGCCTTTACATTGATTCCAGTGTAACGTGCAGTGTCGCGGCTTTCTCCTACAACAGAAAGTTCATAACCGTGCTTTGTACTTTTTAAGTAAAATGTCATAAAAGCAGCAATCACAAAAACAATAATTACATTCAATCCATAGCGCTGTCCAAAAAGTTCCGGGAACCAGCCTTTACCAGTCATAGGATTTATGATTCCAACCGTATTTGAACCGGCAGGATTTTCCCAAAAGACAATGCAAAAAGTAATAATCTGCATTGCAATGTAATTCATCATCAAAGTAAAAAGAGTTTCGTTAGTATTAAACTTTGCCTTAAAGAATGCAGGTATAATTCCCCAAATCATTCCAGCCAGGCAACTTGCAAGCATTATTAAGGGAAGAAGAAGTCCATTTGGCAGGGCAGAACCGTAAATCATAAGGGCAGCACTAGCCAGTCCCCCCATCAAAACCTGACCTTCAGCACCAATATTCCAGAAGCGCATTTTAAATGCCGGCACCAGTCCAATTGCCACCAAAAGCAAGACCAAAGTGTCACGGATTGTAACCCAAAGGCGGCGGTTAGTCCCCAAAGCTCCATCCAAAATGCCACCATAAACTTCAATCGGATTTAAATCAGTTACAGAAATAATAACCAGGGCACAAATGACTAAAGCGAGCAAAATCGCAGCCACGCGGATTAAAAGGGCCTTCCACAAAGGTTCAAAATCTCTTTTAGCAAGTCTTATATTCAACATAATTTCCCCTTAAGCTGTCATCAAGTAACCAATTTGCTCTTTAGTTGCCGTGCGGGCATCAACTAAACCAGTTACGCGGCCATTGTTCATTACAAGAATTCTGTCACACAGCTGCAAAATCACATCCAGATCTTCAATTACAGAAATAACTGCAACCCCCTTTTGTTTCTGCCTGTTCAACTGATTGTATATGGCATAAGATGAATTTATGTCCAGCCCGCGTACAGGATAAGCCACCAGCAAAACATCCGGCGCGCTTGAAATTTCACGGCCAACAAGCACCTTTTGAACATTACCGCCAGACAGTCTTCTGACAGGGTACTCTGTTCCAGGGGTAACAACTTCCAGCTTACGCTTAATTTTTTCAGCCAGAGTGCGGGGTTCCCTTCTGTGGATCAAAGGATCATTTGAATTTTCATAAGTTCTCAGCATAACATTTCCCGTCATTCCCATAGAACCAACCAGGCCCATGCCCAAACGATCTTCCGGAACAAAAGAAATGTGGGCCCCAGTCCTCTTTATGCCCACCGGAGATTTATTTGTAATATCAATATCTTTATTTTCCTTGTTGATAAAAGTAACGCTTCCGCCAGACACACGCTGAATGCCGGCAATGGCTTCAAACAATTCCTTTACACCACAGCCCGCAATTCCTGCAATGCCCAGAATTTCACCACGGCGGGCAGTAAAGGAAACATCATCCAAAGCCTTAAGTCCTTCTTTTGAATAACATGAAAGTCCCTGCACCTTCAAAACATCCACAGGATTTTCAACCGCAGTCCTTTCTATGTCCAAAGAAACTTTTTCGCCAACCATCATTTCCGTCAACATAGGGATTGTTGCCTTTGCAGTTTCCAGAGTGTCAATGTAGCGGCCCTTCCTTAAAATTGTAACGCGGTCAGAAATAGCCATTACTTCATTCAATTTGTGGGTGATTATGATGATAGCCTTTCCAGCCTTACGCATATTGCGCAAAACTTCAAAAAGAGCCTCTGCTTCCTGAGGGGTAAGAACAGCAGTCGGTTCATCCAAAATCAAAACATCGGCACCCTTGTAAAGCACTTTTACAATTTCAACCGTCTGCTTTTGCGAAACAGACATGTCATAAATCTTTTGATCCGGATTCAATTTAAAACCGTAAGCCTGGCAAATTTCGTTTATCTTGTTTTTAACAGACTTCATGTCTATAAGGCTGCCAGTTTCTGTTCCCAGGATGATATTTTCCGCTGCCGTAAAAACATTAACCAGTTTGTAGTGCTGGTGAATCATACCAATATGAAAATCGTAAGCATCTTTTGGAGAATGGATTTGAACTTCTTTTCCATCAATAAAAATCTGTCCTGAATCCGGGCGGTAAATGCCGGAAATCATGTTCATCAAAGTAGTTTTTCCGCTGCCGTTTTCGCCCAAAATGCTCAAAATCTCATGTTTTTTAACATTCAAATTTACCTTGTCATTTGCAACTACAGATCCAAAAGTTTTGGTAATGTTTTTAAGCTCAATTGCGTAATTTTCAGCCATTCCTGTCAGTTCCCCTTATAAAATCCTTGTAAGAATCCTTAAAAAAATCCTGTAACAAATCCCTGTAAAAATAAAAGAGACTGACATTTTGCCTGCTTTTAAGGATATCTCTAAAAAATCATTTTCAATGCTTTTTTTAGAGATACCTCTCGAATTTTAAGTCTTTGAAATACAAAGACTTAAAAT
>CAVCWN010000232.1:0-5470 GCA_963605975.1 Desulfovibrionaceae bacterium
AAGCATACCGCCTTTTGTTAAACGGCCCTTTCGCCACTTGCTGCGCGCGGTCCTTAACTGCATATTTAATTTTTTTTGCAGTCGATAAAAAAACTGCGACAGGAGGTCGCGTTCTTTAAACCAGCTGCTAGAATTGCGAATGCAATTCTAGCACAACAGGAGGTCGTAGCCTGGCTCCAGGACCGGCTAGGTATTTTTGGGGAAAGAAGCTTTTCTTTCGTAAAGCAGGGGCTTCAAGCGAATTTTAAATAAAAAGTTTGTTTTCTTTTAGTGAAATTTGTAAAATATTAACCTACCTCTTGAAAAAATAATTTTGTAAGAAAAAAAGCCCACATACTTTGTTTATAAATTTTTTTCTGCAACGATAAAAAAGTATATGAAAAACGTGTTATATTCCCAGAAAAAGGAAGTTGTTTACCAAAGAAATTTAGACCGTAAAGTTTGTAAAGCCCCTGTTTTCAGGAAAGTTTCTTTGGTAAACCAAAGGGGTATAAAATTTCCAGTCAAACCTCTTCATCCCTGGCTAAAAGGATCCATTCAAAGTGAAGATAAAGTTTTACTGCAATTTGAAGAAAAGAATTTGCCTCCTCCACAGCCTTTAGAAATTTTGGCCATACAGGAAAATCAAAATGCAGGGGACTTGCAGGGGGAAGATATAAATTCTTCTTCGAACCAGTCTTTCAAAATAGACCACTTTTGTTTAAAACACGCTTTAACTTCTCTCCAAAAATTTTTAATCCTTTTCCTTTTAAAAAAGAAAAGAGGTTATTTTTTGCTTGAAGAACTTTGCATTTCTTTTTTTAGAAAAGTGAATGAAAAAAATATTGGCATGGTAAAATCTGCCATAAGACAGTTAAAAAATATTTTAAAAAATGAAAATGAAAATCCATTTGATTTTTCTTACTGCGGAAAAAACAAATATTCTTTTTTTTGTAACCCTGCTTTTTTTTCTTAGTTTGAATAGTAAGAGCGCACTCAAAAAAGACTTCTTTTGCAAGTCTGGAAAAAATATGGTATACTCACTTTAATTTATTCACTAAAGGAATTTAAAATGAAAAAGAATTTACTTTTTATTTTTACCGCTTTAATTTTGTCTTTTACTTTTACATCATGCAAGACATTAAAAGTTTCTTCAGACGATGATGTAAAATTTGTCCTTGTTTCAGTTTATTCAAATCCTAACCTTCCATGGAAGGTTGCAACAGCAGATCTTAGAAAAGACAATAATGAAGACAAAAAGGGTAACGGTGGTCTTATCAACAATGCAATTACTTCTTTAACTGGAAAAGCAGATCCTGAAGTTTTTCAGGCCCAGGACCGCTGTGATTATGTTGTTACATCCCTCGAAAAATATTTTAAGCAGTCAGGTCTTAACCTTTTAGACCATTCGCTTTTAAAAGAAACTGAAGTCTATAAAAATACAAAGGCTTCCCTTTTATCAAAATTTGAAACTTCTCTTATTGCAACTGACTACAAAATTTTTAACGAAATGAACGGTAAAGATGCAAAACGCATTGCAGAAGAAACAGGGGCTGACTACCTTATTTACGTAAAGGCTTATTATCAAAAGGAAAAAGTCCGTACCAGTGCCCTTGACCTTTCTGCCCAGGCAGATGCAACCATTACATTTACTCTTTTAGACAAAAAAGGTAAGAGAGTATTTGTTAAAAAATACAACGAAGATTCTTCTGCCTGCATAGAAGCACCAAGAAGTAAATATGATCACCAGGCTATGGTTGACCTTTTTCCAAATGCAATTGATCACTGTGTAGAAGCCTTCCTTTCAGATATTGCCTACAGCGAAAATATTGGAATAAGCGAAGAAGCCCTCGAAGATATTGAACTTTACGGTGACCAGGGCGCATCAATTTCTTTGCCTTCAAAAAATAATTCTGAAGAATAAGATATTTTCGTAAAAAAAAAAAGCATTTTGTAAAATCCGGAAAATTCTAAAAATCCACAAAAAAAATACAAAATGCTTTTTATAACTTCTTGTAAAAGTGAAAGATTTTCTATATAGTAAAAAGCCATGAAGCTTGTAAGAAAAATGTCTATGAAAATCTTTTTCTCAAATTATGGACTTTTGCTTCATTTTTTTAAAATTATTAATTTTGAATTTTTTAGCTGAATTCTTTTGAATTCAGCTTTTTTTTTGTCTGCTTCTGGAAATTGAAATTTTGGGGGCAGAGATACAAATGTTTAAGGGGTTACTATGAAAAGAGAAGACATCAAAAAGGTTCTTATTATCGGTTCAGGTCCGATTGTAATTGGTCAGGCATGCGAATTTGACTATTCTGGAACACAGGCATGTAAAGCGCTCAGGGAAGAAGGCTACAAAATCGTTCTTGTAAATTCCAACCCAGCCACAATTATGACAGACACCGTTATGGCAGATGCAACTTACATTGAACCACTGAATGTGGAACGCTTAAGCCAGATAATCGAAAAGGAAAGACCGGATGCTCTTCTTCCAAACCTTGGCGGTCAGACGGGCCTTAATATGGCAATGGAATTAAGCAAGGCCGGAGTTTTGGACAAGTACGGAGTAAAAGTAATCGGTGTAAACCTTGATGCAATTGAACGTGGTGAAGACCGTGAAATCTTTAAGGAAACAATGAAAAAGCTGGGCATAGATACTCCTCGCTCCGGCATCTGTCACAGCGTTGAAGGGGCAGAAAAAATTGCTCAGGAAATCGGCTTTCCTCTTGTTGTTCGTCCCGCTTACACTATGGGGGGCCAGGGTGGCGGTTTCTGCTACAATGTAGAGGAACTCCGCACAATTGTTTCTAACGGTTTGGAACTTTCCATTACCCACCAGTGTCTTATTGAAGAATCCATTTTGGGCTGGGAAGAACTTGAAGTAGAAGTTGTACGCGATGCAAAAAATCAAATGATTGCCATTTGTTTTATTGAAAATATTGATGCGGTCGGAGTTCACACAGGGGACTCTTTCTGTTCAGCACCATTTTTAACAATTGATAAGGCCCTTGAAGAAAAGCTTAAGGAAATGGCCTTTAAGATTGTAGAAAATATTGGTGTTATTGGCGGAACAAATGTTCAGTTTGCCCACAACCCTAAAACTGGCCGCGTTGTCATTATTGAAATCAACCCCCGCACATCACGGTCATCTGCTTTAGCTTCAAAGGCAACCGGTTTTCCAATCGCCCTTATTTCTGCAAAACTCGCTTCAGGCCTTACCCTGGACGAAATTCCTTACTGGAGGGACGGCAGTCTGGAAAAATACACTCCAGGCGGAGCTCCGGACGGGGACTACATTGTACTGAAATTTGCCCGCTTTGCTTTTGAAAAATTTCGTGGTGTAAAAGATGAACTGGGCACTTCGATGAAGGCCGTTGGTGAAGTTATGTCAATCGGCAAAACATTCAAGGAAACTTTCCAAAAGGCCATCCGTGGTCTTGAAAGCGGCTGCTCTGGTTTAGGTTTTGTTAAGGATTACAACAAAAAGTCAAAGGAAGAACTTTGCGAACTTTTAAAAACAGCTTCTTCTGCCCGCTACTTCCAGCTTTACGAAGCAATCAGAAAGGGTGTTCCTTTAGAAAAGCTTGAAGATCTTACTCACGTAAAGCATTACTTCCTTGAACAAATGAAGGAACTGGTTGAAGAAGAAGAAGATCTTCTTTCTAACATGGGCCAAATCCCTAGTGGTGAAAAACTTAAGAAGGCAAAGGAAGATGGCTTTTCAGATAAATATCTTTCTAAAATCCTTAAAGTACCGGAAAAGGACATTCGCAAAAGAAGGGCTGAACTGGGCATAAAAGAAGCTTGGCTGGCAGTTCCTGTAAGCGGTGTAAAAAATGCCAACTACTATTATTCAACATACAACGCAAAAGACACATCTGTTGCAAGTGAAAACAAAAAGAAGGTAATGATTCTGGGCGGTGGTCCAAACAGAATCGGTCAGGGAATTGAATTTGACTATTGCTGCTGCCATGCCGCTATGCAGCTGAAGGAATTGGGTTACGAAACAATCATCGTAAACTGCAACCCTGAAACTGTTTCTACAGACTATGATACATCAGACAAGCTTTACTTTGAACCTGTTACAACAGAAGATGTTTTGCAGATTTACGAAAAAGAAAAGCCTCTTGGGGTAATCGTTCAGTTTGGAGGACAGACTCCACTCAACATTGCCCGTGAATTGCAGGAAAACGGAGTAAATGTTTTGGGTACTTCAATTGATTCAATTGATGCTGCTGAAGACCGTGACATTTTCCGCCACATGATGGAAAAACTTGAAATCCCAATGCCTGAAAGCGGAATGGCTGTGAATTTTGAAGAAGCAAAGGCTATTGCAGAAAAAATCGGCTACCCGATTATGATTCGTCCTTCTTTCGTTTTAGGCGGACGTGGAATGGAAGTTATTTATGATGAAGCAACACTCAAGGAGTATGTAGAAAAAGCTGTTGGTGTAACACCTGACAGACCTCTTTTGATTGACCGTTTCCTCCAGCACGCCCTGGAATGTGAAGCAGACGCCCTTGCTGATGGAACTCACGTATTCATTCCTTCAGTTATGGAACATGTTGAACTTGCCGGCATTCACTCAGGAGATTCAGCTTGTGTAATTCCACCGCTTTCAATCCCCGAAGAAAATCTTAAGACAATCAAGGAATATACAAAAAAGATTGCCCAGGCCCTTCACGTCTGCGGTTTGATGAATATGCAGTATGCAATTGAAAAGGGGAAGGTTTACGTGATTGAAGCTAACCCTCGTGCCAGCCGCACTGTTCCTCTTGTATCAAAAGTCTGTGACACTCAGATGGCACGTCTGGCCACAAGACTTATGCTGGGTGAATCAATTGAATCTTTGGGACTCAAGGATAAAGTCATTCCTTACTACGGGGCAAAAGAAGCCGTTTTACCATGGAACCGCTTCCCTGGAGTAGACCCTATTCTTGGTCCTGAAATGCGTTCAACTGGTGAAGTCCTGGGCCTAGCAGAAACATTCCCTCTGGCTTTCTACAAGGCAGAAGAGGCTGCCGGCAGTGAATTGCCTCATGCTCCGGCTGCATGGGAAAACAAAAAAGTTCTTTTAAGTTTAAGCGAAAAGGAAAGCGCAAAAGATGAAGTTCTTACAATCGGTAAAACTTTAAAGGATTTGGGATTTACACTTCTTGCCACAAAGGGTACTGCAGAATTTTACATTGCAAACGGCATTCCTTGTGAAATTGTAAATAAAATTGGTGGTGGCCGCCCGGATGTTGTTGACGCAATTATGAATAAAGAAGTTTGTCTTGTAATCAACACACCAAAGGCTAAGCGCAATTATGCAGAAGACCGCGAAACAATCCGCAAAGTCTGCCTAAAATACAAGGTGTCTCACATTACCACTCTGGCCGGTGCTTTGGCCGCAGTTCAGGGAATTGCAGCAGTTAAAAACGGCAATGGTGGTGAAGGCGGAGTTAAGTCTTTGCAGGAATACCACTCGCTGATTAAATAGGGTGGGGTG
>CAVCWN010000233.1:0-10373 GCA_963605975.1 Desulfovibrionaceae bacterium
GCCTTAATGCGCTCCAGTAAAGGCGGATGGCTGTAGTTAAAAATGCAGTAAATTTTTGCAGGAGTGAATTCAGAAAGATTTTCCTTATTCAATTTGATAAGGGCTGAACACAAAGGTTTTGCAGTATTCAAAGAAACTGCCGAATACCAGTCAGCTTCAAATTCATTTTTTCTGCTAAAGATATTGCTTACTAAATTTACCAGAGGCATAAATCCCCCAAAAACAGAAAAAATCAATGTAATGCCAACAAAGCGGAATGTGGCAAAAAAGTGTTCATATCCGGCAGGAATGATGTGACTTTCCAAAACGCCTTCAATCAAACCGTCATGTGGAATAAGGTGGAAGGGCTGGTAAAGAGACTTGCACCACAAAAGTAAATTCAAAATGAACAAAACTAAGAAAACCAGCGGCAGAGTTACTGCCATGCGCAAAAGATTATGGTGTTTAACATAATGGCCCAGTTCGTGGGCAAGCACTGCTTCAATTTCTTCAGGTGTCAGCTGCTTAAGAAGGGTGTCATAAAGAACAATGCGCTTGTTTTTTCCAAAACCGGTAAAGTAAGCATTGCTGTGACCGCTTCTTTTTGAAGCATCCATCACATAAATTCCTTTTGAAGAAAAATTATTCTTTGCCAGAAGGCCTTCCAGCCGATTTTTCAAGTCACCATCTTCCAAAGGAGTAAATTTGTTAAACAAAGGAGCCACAACCGTAGGAAAAATGTATGAAATCAAAAGTGAAAGCACAATATATACAAGTGCCAGGATTGCCCACCAGCCCTTTGGCACGTGGATTAAAAGGGCCGTAGCCGCACAAGTAAGAGGCATAGCCAGCAAAAGTGTCAAAAGCAAAGATTTCAACTGGTCAAAAAACCACATTTTGCCCGTCATCTTACTAAAGCCATAATTCTTTTCTATTTTAAATTCCTGGATTAAGTCAAAAATTAAATCAACAATTCCACCAGGAACAGAAATAATCACCATAAAAAGCATGTTCGTAAGGTAGGCATTTTGAGTCCACAGCCAACTGTAAACATGAGCGTAAGAATAAAGGTTCAAAACAACCACAATGGAAACAACAATTTCCGCAATATGGTGAAAAATAGACAAAAAGTATTTTGAATCTTCATAAGCGCAAGTTTGTTCCAGCTTCAACTTGTCCACATACCCCTGAATTTCAGCAGGAATTTCCATTCCATGATTAATTCTGTGGTAATAATCCGCAAAATTCAAAATTTGAACCAGGAAAAAGTTAAAAACTTTTCCAAAAAGAAAAATTATCAAAAACACATACGAAAATTCTGTTACCATTTTGCAAACCTATTATTCTTTATTTTCATAAACAAGCTTTCCCCTAAAGAAAGCAGCCTTTATTTTAGCAGGAAGTTTTTTTCCTTCAAGAGGACTATACTTTCCGCGACTAGCAAAGTTCTGGCCCTTAACAGTCCACTCTGCAGACAAGTCAACCAAAGCAAAATCCGCAAAATAACCTTCAGCCAAAAGTCCACGGTCATGCAGGCCCAAAAGTTCCGCCGGATTTGCAGACATAAGGGCAGACAGTTGATTTAAAGAAAAATCATTTTCCAAAACAAGAGTCTTATAACACAAAGAAAAAGCTGTTTCCAAACCACTAAAACCCGGACACCCATTTTTTTTATCTTCCAAAGTGTGGGGCGCGTGGTCAGTCGCAATGCAAGAAGCGCTGCCATCCCGCAAAGCCTCTATTACAGCCCTTTGGTTTTCCGGACTTCGCAAAGGCGGATTCACAATAAAAAGCTGGTTAGAATCATTTTTTGTGTTTAAGCCCAAGTGGTGTGGCGTAATTTCGCAAGTAACATTCACACCTTCTTTTTTAGCCAGCCTTACCGCTTGCAAACAAGCAGCCGTACTCACATGACACAAATGCAAATGACAGCCGGCTTCTTTTGCCAGGCGGATATTTCTAAAAGTAAGAACGTCTTCTGCTACTTCCAAAAGTCTTTCAGCTTCTTTTAAAAGGCGGATTTTTTCTTTTTTATCTGTGGATTTAAGGGCTTTTTGCCTGAGTTCTGTGGCCTTATCATGCAAAAAAGGATCTTCTGAATGGCAGGAAACAATTATTTTTTTCAAAGCAGCCTTTTTCATTCCTTCAAGCATTACAGAAGAATCCAAAACTTCCCTGCCGTCTTCCGTAATCAAAGGAACTTTTTTAGGATTCAAGGTGTCCAAATGACTTAAAGTCTTGCCGTCAAAGGCCTGGGTTATGCTGACACTTTGAAAAACCTGACAAAGGCCCAGATCAAAAGCCTTTTTGTTATTTTTTTCAGCAGCTTCCAGGCTGGAAACAACAGGATTTGTATTTGGCATTAAAACCAGGGTTCCAAAACCACCAGCAGCGGCCGCATGACAGCCACTTTCAATGTCTTCTTTTTGAGTTTGGCCCGGATCCCTGAAATGAGCGTGCATATCCACAAAAGAAGGCAGCAAAAGGCAGCCCCCCGCATCATAAGAAGGAATTTTTTTATCTTCAAGCATTTTTTTTGCAGCCTGCGGGGTAAGAATTCCTTCTATTTTTTTGCCATTCACTAAAATGGCAGCTTTTTTATCTATATCGCGGTCCACAAGGCGGGCATTGTAAATCAAGAGCATATTTTATTTCCTTTTCGTAGAAATTTGGGGGCAGTTCTTTGCACCCTCAAGCCATTATTTAAAAGTCAAATCTAAAATAAAAATTCTTTACAAAACATTTTACACTATTTTTAAAAACTTGTGTTAAAAAAAACACACATTTACAGGTAAAATTGTGAGAAAAATTAAATTTTTGCTAAAGGCCATCGCTAAAAAAAGCAGGCCTAAAATCAAGTGAAAAAAATTACTGTTCACTGTACATTTCTGCAGCGCCCGCTTTTATTAAAGTGTCGCAGTAAATGCAGCGGTAAACTTTTTTTTCTTTGTCCACCAGGCGAAAATCCTGGGGAATGTAGGATTCTGTCATTGTGATGCAGCGGGGATTTTTGCACTTTATGACGCCTTCCACCTTGTCCGGCAAAGACATTCTTATTTTTTTTACAATTTTTCCTTCCTGAATGACATTTACCGTAATGTTTTCGTCAAAAAATCCCAAAACACTGTAATCAATATTTATAAGGTTATCAATTTTGATAATATCCTTTTTGCCGCTTTTGTTAGACTGGGCATTCATAATAAGGGCAGCAGAAAAATTACAGTCGTCCAGGCCCAGCCACTTAAACACCTTCCAGCCTGTGCCAGAACGAATATGATCAATCACCAGTCCATTTTTAATTTCATCTACATTAAGCATTTTTTTCTCCCATAAAAGGCGGGCGGCCCCAGTTTTAGTTTTTTTAAACAATGTGCCTGCCCAAAAGCATTTTAGCTCCCCAAAAGAAGGGAAATCCTCAAATTAAAGGCTGCCTGTTACCTTGGCAATCAGCGCCATTCTGGCATACATGCCGTATTTTACCTGCTTAAAATAAGCCGCCCTTGGATCACTGTCCACTTCCGGCGATATTTCATTTACACGAGGCAGAGGATGCAAAACAATCATGTCTTTTTTGGCCAGCTTCATCTTTTCCTTGTCCAAAATGTAGCTGTCCTTTAAGCGCAAATAATCCTGTTCATTAAAAAAGCGTTCCTTTTGCACACGGGTCATGTACAAAATGTCCAAATCGCCAATCACATCTTCCAGGCGGCTGGCAGTAACAAATTCCACACCAGCCGGCTTTAAAATATTTTCTTCAAGATATTCAGGAATTGTCAGTTCATCCGGGCTGATAAAAACGAATTTATTATTTTTAAAACGGCACATAGCTTTTGCCAAAGAATGAACTGTGCGGCCAAACTTCAAATCACCGCAAAAACCAATAGTCTGTCCTTCGTAAGACCCGCGCAAAGCCCTGATTGTTAAAAGGTCTGTCAAAGTCTGAGTTGGATGGTAGTGACCACCGTCACCCGCATTAATCACAGGCACCGGACTAAACTGCGAAGCCAGCAAAGCAGCACCCTCTTTTGGAGAACGCATTGCAATCACATCCACATAAGAAGAAACCACACGAATGGTATCTGCCAAAGTTTCGCCCTTTGTAGAAGAAGTTGAATTTGCATCCGCAAAACCTTCTACGCTGCCCCCCAAATGAAGCATGGCTGCCTCAAAAGAAAGCCTTGTTCTAGTGCTGGGCTCAAAAAAAAGTGTCGCAAGAATTTTCCCACGACACACATCCTGAAACGAAACTGGATCCACAATAATCTGTTCTGCCAAAGAACAAATTTCTTCAATTTCCCCGTTAGTCAAATCACCCGGTTCAATAACATGCCTACCCTTCAACACGGCCAACTCCTTAAAATTTTTCTTATTATAAAGCGAGGACAGTTTTTTTTCAATCTATTCCTGTTGATTTTTGGGATTTTGTGGATTTTGCGGATTGGATTACACTTTTTCAAGGGATTTTTACGAAAAATGTGCCAGTTGTACCACTTGCAAAAAAGAGAAATTTGGCACTCCCATAACACCACAGATAAAACAACTAAATAAAAATATGAGATTTCCTGAACTTAAACAAAAAGTCTGCACAAAAGCCTGGCCGAAGCTTCTAAAAAGGAAGGGGGCAGCATGAACCAATACTGCCTTTGCCAGCTTTCAAAACAGTTTATAAAGTGATTTTTTACAGTGGTAGGCCCATAAAATAGAGGTCATCGGAGCAAATGTCCTGGCCGTCAGGCCATTCAATGTTAAAACCATTGGCTTTTACGGCAGAAAAATAGGATTCGTCTTCTAAATGACCAAAGAAGGCACCTTTTATGTAAGGGGCAACGTCAAAGCGCTTTTTTTCACCATTGTCGAATTCCAATAAGAGCATGTAATTTTTTTGCGAAAAAACTTTTACCACAGTCGGTCGTAAATTTTTTACAGTCATTTTAAGCCCTCTACTAAATATAAGGGCAAATGATGTTTTTTCCAGTAATTTTAAGATAGAATTTGACTAATGTAACACAATTATGTTACATTAATAGTATGGAAAAGGAAGAGTTCATAATTTACAAGGGAATTTATTTTCAAATTGAATGGTATTTTGATTCAAAGGGGAAAAGTCAGGCCTATGAATATTTTAAAGCATGTGAATTACCCCAAAAACGAAAATTTCTAATGCTTTGTCAAAAAATGGGGGATTTTGGAAAAATCATCGATGTAACAAAATTTCGAAACGAAAACGATGGAATATACGCCTTTAAACCTCAGCCAGATAGATACTTATGTTTTTTTATAAAGGGAAAAAAAATTATTGTAACAAATGCTTTTAGGAAAACTTGCAAAAAGCTTCCAAAAAAGGAAAAAGACACAGCCATAAAGTGCAGAAATGACTATTTACAACAAGAAAAGAATAGGAGGTCCCAACATGACAACTTTTGAAAAGTTTTTTAATGAAAATCCAGAGCAAAAAGGCATCTATGAAGAAGAATACAAGAATTTTTTGCTTTCTGAATTTATGATGGAAAAAATGGAGGAAGAAAATATTTCTGTCAGGGAACTGGCCAGAAGGGCAAAAGTTTCGCCTACCAGCATACAAAAATTGAGGTCAAAAGATGCTGAAAAAATAAATTTAACAACTTTCAAAAGTGTACTTAAATGCCTGGGCTACCAACTTAAAATTGAAAAAATACCTTCTTTGACAAAATAAAAATTGGTCCCCGTCTTTGTTCGGGGCTTTTTTTTTGTTGATTATTTTTTTTGTATACAGATGCCGAAACAAGTTCGGCATGACAACGGCTTGGCAAACTTTGACATGACAAGGCTTTACAACTTTCGTCAAGGCATAAAAAAGCCCCCGCTTGAAAAACGGGGGCTTAACTATACAATGCTTTTAGCTAGTTGCTAGATTAGAACATAACTGAGAACTCGCATGGTACAGAAAGGCTGAATTTGTAGCTGTCTGTGAACTGTACTGGAATCTGAACAGCTGCATACATGCTTACTGAACCTACGCTTGTAGAAACACCAAGGTCAACAATCATCTTGTTATAATCTTTTTTCAAGACATCATAACCGTCGATGTTGATGTATGGTGTGATTGAACCGAGTGAGTATTCAGCACGTGCTTCGAAACCGAACTTGAATGCATCACGATACTGGATGAGGTTTGTTTCCATAACCTTGATAGCGCCAGCAACGAACTGACCACCAATCTGAGCGTCTACACCCTGGAATGCAAGTTTACCATCACCATTATATTTGAAGCCTACTGCTGCATCAGCATAGAAACCTGTCTGACCGTATGGCATGTGGTTGTAAGCTACAGCAAATGAGAGTGGTGTTGTAGACCAGTTAGAGAATCCGTGAGCACCAACTACTGCGTTGATAGCTGCAATAGCCTGTACTGTACCCCAGTCGCCAAGACCGTACTTTACAGCGAGCCATGTGCCACCAATCTTTCCACCAATGAGGTTTGTTTTAGTTGGGTCGATCCAGTATGAACCTGCACCTGGTTCAAGTGCGATTGTTGCAGACAAGTCACCGAATGTAAGGTCTGCCTGGTAACCGTAGCTGTAGTTCTGAATTGTCTGTGCCCACCAACCGAAGTTAGGGAAAGCAATAGACTGACCACCAACGTTACCAACTGTAACCTTCAAGAAGTCCAATGGCTGAACCCAGATCTTTTTGCTCATAATATCACCTGCGATCGACCATGACCAAACTTCTGCACCAAAGTTGTCGCCAGAAGCTGTCATCTTCCATACGTAGTCTGAGTCTCCAGATGGGTCATATTCTTTGAGCATAATGCCCTTTACTTTGCCATCTGTGTCTACATTGAATAAATCACCATCAAGCTGAACCTGTGCGCCTACATCTGCTGCAAATGCTGCACCAGCAACCATAGCTGCCATTGCGGCAACTGCTAAAATTTTTTTCATAAGAATTTCCTCCTATTTTTGACTTTCTTACGAATTGTCTTTAGTTAACAATACCACTAGTTTTTTAATCTGTCAATTTTTTTTAAGTTATGTTACTTAAAAAAAGTGAAGATATTAGTGGCATTTCTTACAAAATATAATCTAACATGAAATTATACAAAAACAACAGTAGTTTTTAAACTTTTTTATTATAAAAATTTCACTTTTACATGTTTTTTTTGCAAAAAGATGGACTTTTTGGGGAAAATTCTAGTTCTCAGGCAATTGGATATTTCATGATTATTTTTTCCCAGGTGTCTTTGTCTATGGCGCCGTCGTGCAAAAAGCGGTCTGCCATCATGTAGAGCATGTCTGCACACAAGACTTTACTTTATAAAATCACCGGGGGCGCAGTTTAGGGCAGCGGCCAGTTTTTTTGCGGTTTTTGCACCGATGCCACGCCTGCCATTTTCCATAAGACTGATGTTTGAAAGGGCTATGCCTGTTTTCTGGGACAGCTGGGTCTGAGACAGACAGGCATTTTGCCGCCTGATTTTTAAAACTGCTGCTGGGGTCATTTCCTGGCTGAGGTTTTTGTACCAGTCTGTTTCTGTTATGTCCAGGCAGGCTTCATCATCTTCTATGATTGTGCCTTCTGGCAAGGCATTTTTTAAGAGTTATTTAAATTTTTTAAGGCCCTGACCTTCAATGCTAACGTTAATATGGGGCTTTTTCACGACTACCTGCATAGGAATGACTTATCAAATTTGATAAGAGGAATGCAAGATTTTTTTTCCATTTTTTCTTTTTTTTATTGTATAATTGTAGGCGTGCGCAAGGGATTGGAGCACCTGCCGCAGGCAGTCCCGGAATGGGGCAACGCTTGGGGGTGGAATGCGACCTTTCTTTTTTTTAAGGCCGGCTCTGAAGGGTAAAGACGGATGTTTTTTTGATGCCCCATGGAGGGATGGAGGCGAAGGCCGGAAGTGCGGAAAGCCCGGTCTTATGGACTGCACTTGGGCAGGCCATAAGATGCGCCCAAAAGAAAATCAGGATTATGAAAAGACGTGTTTTTTTGAATATGGACAATCTGGGGATCAGAAAAAAGCTGGTAGTGGTTTACGTGGTGGCTTTTTTTATTCCTTTTTTGCTGGTGTCTGTTATTTTGTCTGTGTGGCTTCAAAACAGGCTGACTCAATGGACTATTGAAAGGTCACGGTCTTCTATGACACAGACGGCTACTCTTTTTAAGGACATGCTTAAGAATGTGGAGGATTTGAGCGATACTCTTTACATTAACCAGCAGGTGCAGACTACTCTTAAAAGGCGCTACGAGTCTCCAAAAGAGGTTTATGAGCAATATATGACTATTTCTTTTTTGGATGATTTTTTGCAGGCTAATCTGGACATTACCAGCATCCGTTACTATACGGAAAATTCTACTATTCTGGACAATTCTTTTTTTATTAAGGCGGGGCGGGATATTGTTTTGTCTGACTGGTACGTGAGGGCGCGGGAAAGTCACGGGAAGAGTTTCTGGGTGACGAAGACTGACAATATTACCAAACGCAAGACTTTGTCTTTGGTGCGTTCCATGTGGGATTTTAATAATGACGAATTTATTGGGGTGCTTTCGGTTAATATTGATTACCAGAGGATTGACCGTTTTGTGATGAACCAGAGTCAGGAAACGGTTATTGCTATTGATGGGGAAATTGAATTTTCTTCTAATGAAATTCCTGCGGGGTTTTCGCCGGATTTTCTGGAGGAAGTTTATTCTTCAAGCGAAATTCAAAGCGTGAATGTCAGGTGGAAGGAAAAGAATGATGTTGCCCTGATTACGCAGATTCTGGTGGACAACGGGAATTCTGTTATTTTGCTGCAGATTTTGCCCCGGGCTGAACTGGCAGCGGCGACTTTTCAGGGGCTGTTTATTTATTTTGTCATAATGATTCTGGCTTTGGCTTTTTCTTTTATGGCTATTTTGTTTTTTTCAAAGTATTTTAATGGCAGGGTTGAATATATTAACAGCGAGATTCAAAAGGTTGTTCAAAATAATTTTGAAATTGGGCCCAGTCTGCCTGGCAGCGACGAATTTGCTTCGATTTATCATGCTTTGGAAACTACTACACAGAATATTAAAAAGCTGATTGATGAGGTTTACCAGCACAAGATTGAACAGGAGCAGCTGCTTTCCAGACAAAATGACATCCGCTTTAAGATGCTGGCTTCGCAGATTAATCCGCATTTTCTTTTTAATACACTGGAAACTATTCGAATGCAGGCTTTGAGCGACGGTAACCGAAAGGTGGCAAATACAATAAAACTTTTGGCAAAAATCCTTCGCCACAACCTGGATGTGACTGACCGGCCGGTGCCTCTTTTTACGGAAGTGGAAGCGGTAAGTAATTATCTGGACATTCAGCATTTGCGCTTTGCAGACCGCGTTTCTTATGATATTACTTATTTGAGTGACATTAGAAATATTGGAATTTTGCCTCTTTTGATTCAGCCGGTGGTTGAAAATTCTTTTATTCATGGTTTAGAATCCAGAAAAAGTGGCGGTTTTATTTACATTAGCATAGAATGTAAGGGAAAGGATCTTTTTATTCATGTGAAGGATAATGGTTCCGGCATGAGTAAGGCTAAACTGGAAGAATTGAGGCAAAAGCTTTTGACAGGTACGGTTGAAAACATCAGTGCTTCGATTGGTATGGTGAATGTGAACCAGAGAATTAAGCTTTTTTACGGAAGCGATTATGGTCTTGAAATAGAAAGTGTGGAAAATGAAGGCACTTGTGTTACAATTCATGTTCCTTTGATTCCGCCGAATAGCGATAGCGAAAAATAAGGGGTCTTTATGACAGACAAGAAGTTTGGTGTTTTGATTGTTGATGATGAAGAGATTGTAAGACAGGGCATTTCTAATATCATTGATTGGGGGAAGAGCGGCTGTTCGATTGTTGGAAAGGCTTCGAATGGTGAAGAGGCTTTGGAAAAAATCATTTTTTTAAAGCCCAGCCTGGTTTTGCTGGATGTGAACATGCCTGTCATGAATGGCATTGAGGTTTTGGAAGAGGTTTACAATAATCCGGACAAGTACCCTTCTCACCCTGAATTTTTAATTCTTTCCGGATATTCAGATTTTGATTATGCCCAGAAGGCTATTAACTTTGGGGCCAAGGGTTATATTGTTAAGCCGATTGATGAAGATATTCTGCAGCAAAAGGTTAATTCTATTGTGGAAGAACTGCAAAAGAAAAATCTGGCGGATTATTTGAGGACTAATGCCCAGCAGGAAGAAATTGCGCAAAAGTTTAACCGCATGTTTTTGTTTGGCGCAGTGGAAGATGGTTTTTCTGCCAGCGAAGAAGACAAGGACTGCCGCTACCAGGTAAGTATTGTTTCGCCGGATTTGTGTGGCTGCACTGGTCAACTGCAGGCTCTTAAGTCTTCCATTGAAGAAAGCTTCAGGTACACAAAGCATTTTTC
>CAVCWN010000234.1:0-9200 GCA_963605975.1 Desulfovibrionaceae bacterium
CCTGACAGACCCGGCAGTACCGAAAGAACAAGGTTTTTGTGGTCACCATATTTTTCTGTTTCCTCCGCAGTAACAGGGCGGGGACCAACAAAAGACATTTGACCTGCCAGAATATTTAAAAGCTGCGGCAATTCATCAAGGCTGGTCTTTCTAAGAAATTTACCGAATTTTGTAACGCGGGGGTCATCCGTAAATTTTCTGTCCTTTTCCCATTCTGCCCTGCGCACAGGATCATTTTTTAAAATATCTTCCAGCATTGCCTGTGAATTTATGTCCATTGACCGGAATTTAATGCATTTAAATTTCTTTCCGTTTTTCCCGATTCTAGGATGCCCGTAAAAAACAGGCCCCTTGGAAGTAACTTTTACACCAATGGCTAAAATAAGAAAAAGTGGAATCAAAATAGGCAAAAAAATTGTAATTATTAAAATGTCTGTCAGCCTTTTTACCACTAGGTTTGAAGCAAAGCGCAAGTTGTGGGTAGAAGCAAATCCAATCAAACCGGAAAGTTCCTTTATCTGCTGGGTGGTTGTAAAAGATGTCTGCTTTGTAGAAATGGCAATTGTGTAGCGGTAAGTTGTCATCGGTTCCGTAATGTCGCCCTTGTAGTCATAAAGGATGGCAGTTTTTACGTTTAACTGGTGAATCTTTTTTATGATGTCTTTATTTTTATTGCTAAAGACAGGAATGCCCTTGTAATCTTTTGGAGTGCGGGCAGTGTAATTTGAACATATAAAGGCACAGGGGTGGTAGCCCAAGTATTTCTTTTTAATAAGAGTGTCTGCCAGTTGAGTGCAGTTCATGTTGTCGCAGTAAATGATTGCCGGCACACCCCACCACTTGAATTTAGAAAAAAAGAGTTTTGCCAGTTCACGGTTGGCAGTTAACAAAATGGCAGAAAGAAAAAAGGCAATTCCAAAAGCAAAAATCAATTGCAGGGTTCGGCTGCCCAAAACAATTCCTGCCATAAAATTAAAGTTGGCCCCTTTGGAAAAAATTATCAGCATTAAAATCAAAAAGAAAGAAATGAATGTTGCACCAGAAAACCGCCTCATTTCTTCAGCCGGCGAAATGGACAGTCCCGGGTAAAGCCTGAAAAATCCAAATAAAACAAAAATGAATGGAAAAAATATTCCATAGTTTATGAAAGATTTAAAGTTAATGTCCCTGTAAGAAAAAAGATTGACAATAAAAAAGCCCAGTGCCAGGCACAGCAAAAGGGTCAGAATGTCAATCACCGCAAGAGATATGCCGCATAAAAAAGATGATGTGGAGCGGTAGTTTTTTTTCAAGTAAGTTTCAAATTCTTTTTCGTCCATTTTTTCCTTGCCTTCTATTCAAACAGTCCCTTCATTATGTTCATCTCCAAAAATTACAATTTTTAGAGACCTTCATTATAACATTATTTTTCCTAAAAAAAACTTCTATTATGACATTTTGTCTAATTGACACGTGTAAAATCAAAAAGATTTTTCATATTTTTTGCCGGTAAACTTTGCCTTTAAAAAAGACAAAATCTTTTTAGCCCAGTTTATTTTCTGCATGTCAATGACAGGAATTTCTTTATAGCTTAAGCCATTTGTTTTTATCCACACATCCAAAAGCCTTTCAGAAATGCGTCCAAAAAATCTGGCATGAAAAGAATCATACTTTTTGTAATCCACTTTTTCTTCCAGCTGGCCTAAAATGTCAAACAGCCATGTGCAGTACTTGTCCAGCATTTCCTTTTTCATAATGAACATGTTAAAGGCATGCATTTTTTTTGTCTTTTTAAGATTTTCAAATTCCCTGTAATATTCAGGATATTTTTCTTTTATGATATTGCCTGTAATGTCCAAAGGTTCAATGTACATGGTGTGCTTGTAGTGACTGTAAATGCTTTCAATAAAATAATTTCTTTTTTTTGGCAAAATGATGTCACAGTCTTTTAAAAGTCCCTCTGCCTCTTTTTTTGAAAGAAGAATTTTAAATTTTTTTTCTTCGGATTTTGGCACCCTTTTTGAAAGGGTAAAGTGGCGGCGGTAGTGGGCAAGGCCAATGTAATCAGCTTTTAAATTTTTCCATGCCCAGTAAAGGCCTGTAAGTTCACAGTAGTAGGGGTTCATCAAAGAAATATTTTCTCCACTGTCATCCCTCTGGTAAGTCAAATCATCTTTTCCGGCAGCACCAACTTGCACAGGCAAATAAAGGCTGTCTTCTGGCATTTGATATTTTTTGTGAGTGGCAACAATTATTTTAACATCCATTTTCTTTTCCTAAAAAATCTGTGTGATAGTCAAAGGACACTTGTAAAAATCACTTTCATGCTTTTTTACAGGCAGCTTAACTCCCTAAAAAATAAAATATCGCCCCTGGATTTTCAAGGGCGATACGATAAAAGAAAACTTTTTGGAAAAGCTAGAACTTGTATTCAGCGCTAAAGCCTATCTGGAAAGTCTTTTTATGGTTGTCTTTTTCATAGTTTACACATTCTGACTGGATATAGACAAACTTTCCTTGCAGGGAAAGACTTGGTGTTACAAAATATTGAGTAGTAAATCCCAATGCAAGATTTGTGTAGTATAGTCCCCAGTACAGAGAGCGAATGTTATCTGCATCTTCGTGTACAGCCTTGTTGTTGAGGTAGTTGTTGTTAGGAGCGTAGCGGTGAATGTAAATGGAAGAAGACCCCTTTGGATAGTAAACCTTGTATGCAAGATACTGGCTGTTTCCAAATTCGCCTGAACCTGCTCCTAAAATCTGGCCGCGGTTTGTGTAGCCCTGGGCTATTTGACCGTGACCATAGTAGCCTATATATTCCCACTGCAGCTGGTAGTCCTGGCTCATTTCAAAAGAGTTCCATTCAAAAACAAGCTGGCTTTTTAATTTTTGCCATGGCAGTGGAATTATCTGCTTGAGTCCCACTGTATAAATTCCCGTGTGGAAAGTGTCACGGATTTTCAGGAAGAAATCATCAAAGCCGTATTCTCCATAAACTTCAAATCCTACTTGAGGCATAGCCCATTGGGCAAAGAGGGCTAACTTTTGATCTTCATGAGCTTCAGTTTCAGTGTCCCAGCCTAAGTTTGTTTTTCTTTTGCCAAGCAGTCTTGTCCACAGGTACAGGCTGTTTATGTTCCATTCCGTGTACAAAATGCGGTTAATTCCCATTGTAAAATTCGGAATGAATGAAGGTGAATAGCTGAAGTTTATGCCAAAGAGCATACGCCAATCATTAGTAGAATCGTTGTCAAAATAGTCAGATTCCTGCAGGGCTCCGCACCATGTACGGCCTTCAATGTCACCCAGGTAAATGTCAAAGTAAGGAATGTAGACCGAAGTCTTTCTAAAACCAAAGTCCAGTTTAGGAAAAGAAGCTGCGTTGTTTGACCCCAGCATTGGGTTTAAGTAAGCAGGCCCCAGCCACGGATTTTGAGTGCCGAATCCCACTGTAAAATTGTACCATGACCAGCGGATTTCACTGTCGCCCCAGTCAAACTGCCAGTAAGGGCTGTTTCCAAATCGCTGCGGAAAGTCAATTCCAATCGGAGTCGGATTATTTTCATAAGCCCAGATGTAGCCGTATTCAGAAACATATTTTGAAGGCATAAGTTCAAAATCTTTGTTCTGGCTGAATGTAAGCTGGGGCTTTATGGTTACTTCAAAGCCTAAAGCTTCAAACCTGGCCCCTGCCGTCAAAGAAGTGTTGTAACCTACTCCCTGCCACAGGGCACCATCGTTTTGACCGTAAGGCAGACCCGAATTGTAAGAATTGTACCAGACAGGTCCGTAAGCGCGGACATTAAGATGTGGATTTAAGCCTTTCGTAAAGAAATTGTTTTGTTCAAAATTTGCAAGTGTGAAAGTTGTGCCTAGATTGTTACTCTGCCAGAGGTTACCCCCCCCCTCAGAATCTTCACTGCTTTCCTTTAGGTTCCAGACATTGTCACTGAGTGTTCTGTAACCCAGTGTTGGTCTTTCTGTTAATCCCTGCAGAAAAAGAAAATCGTAATACTCTTCTTCCAGACTTTTTAATGCTTCCTGCGCGTGTAGAAATCCCATCCCCAAAAATAACGAAAAAAATATAACAGATTTTTTTATTACTCTCATGTGGAGAAATTAAAGAATTTACCTAAAAAAGTAAAGTCTTTTTATCAAATTTTTTGTGAGATTTGCCAAAAGTTTTTTTGCAGGAGAAAGTGGCTCTTTCTAAAAAAAAAGGCTACTTTTGGGTAGCCTTAATTCTTTCGTTAAAAATTTATTTTTCTTCAAGCAGATAGGCTTCTAGGCCATGGGTCCGCCTTTTTTCTTCTGGCGGCAGCTGCATATAGTCACCGTAAAGTGATTTTAAGTAAAAGTCAGGATTGTGCGGTGCCTTAAATTCCATTCCTTCGAAAGTGACAGGACTATCAGGCAGCAAAGCCTCTTTTGGCATGATTTCCCTGTTGCCGTATTGAGTGATAACTGTAACGCCTACATTTTTGCTTTTATTAAAATCATACTTTCTGCAAACCTTCTCCATCTTTTTAAAGGCACCTTCTTTGCCTAAAATCTTAAAGATAATTTTTTTTATAAAAGCGTTCTTAAGTTTTGTTTTTTTAAGGTCAAGTGTAAAGGCAAAGCAAAGATTCACCCAGAACTTTTTTCTCAAAGCAAAAATCTTATTTGCCAGTTTTTTTGTTGAATAGGCATCGATTGGAAAAACGTCAATCCAAAGGCCCCTGTATTCATCCTTACTTTTGTCTTTTTCAAAAACCACAGTCCTCTTGTCACAGATTTTTGCAAATGGCAAAGAAAGAATGTTCTGGCAGCCCCTGAAAAAACAGGTTTCATAATTTTTGCTGATTGGGCTGTGACCTGTCAGTTCTATAAATTTTTCAAAATCCGGCCGGGGCATAAAAACATCTATGTCATCATCCCAGGGAATAAAACCCTTGTGGCGGACTGCTCCTAAAAGAGTTCCCCCGCACAAAAAATAGCGCAAGTCCTTTTTGTCACAAAAAGAGGCAAAACTTTTTAAAATTTCCAATTCGTATTTTTTTATTTCACCGCTTTCAAGCTTTTTCATTTTGACACCCCGTTAAAAAAATCATTATAAAAATCATTATAAAAATCACCCTAAAAAATTAGTCGTTGACTTTTTCGCTTATATTTTCATTTACATTTTCGTTTACACTTTTGTCTTGATTTTTGCGCTTTGGAAAAAATTTTGCAATAACTTTGGGCAAAAGCCATTCCTTTAAAAATTTATCTTTCATCAAAAGTAAAAGGGCAAAATAAATTGCTGCTCCCCCAATAACCTGGATGGCAAGGCACAAGGCATTGCCTTCTACAAAACGGTCTACAAGCAAAAGGTAGAAGAACATAATGACAGCCGCAATTACTTTTTTGTAAGAAATCTTCACTAACTGTGACAGCCTTAAAAATCCCCTGCAGAAAATAAGGTAAAGTGAAGAACTTACAATGTGGCACAAAACAGTTGCTATAACAGCTCCCAAAGCCTTGTAGCGTGGAATAAGGATTATATTCAAAATCACATTCACCACAGAACCAATTATGAGGAAGAAAGAACTTTGCAGCCTTTTTCCAGCCGGCGTGTAGTATTGGGAATCCAGTGTGCGGTCAATTCCAATGATTAAAGGCAAAAAGGCAAAAGCCTTCATCAAAACAACAACTTCTTCGTAACCCGGTCCAAAGAAAACCGGAACAAAATTTTCTGCCACACCTATAAGACCAAAAGCCGCAGCAAAACCAATTAACATGACATAATCGATTGTAATGGAAATTTTTTCTTTTATTTCATCATATTTTTCGTGGGCAAAAAGGTAGGAACTCCTTGAAGTCATCACTGAATTTAAAGATTCGTATGTAAAAATGCCCACAAGATTTATAATTTTATTTGCCTGTTCATAAAAACCATTTTGACTTTCTTCACGCGTAATAACTCCAATCAAAGTTTTGTCCAAAACAGAATAAACCGAAGTCGCAATGGCCGGAATAAAATAAATGAGAGTCCCTTTAAAATGCCTGAAAACTTTTAATTCAGAAAATTTTACCCTTACCAAAAAAGGCTTTAAGGTAAGCCACAAAGAAGCCGACCCCGAAAATCCGCAAAGTGCATTTATAAAAATATAAATCCACAAATGTTCAGGCCGCTTTACAAAAGCAAAAATTAAAATAATGCCAGTCAGCTTTACAAAAGTGTTGCGGATGACAGTGTATTTAAATTCTTCCATTCCCGCATAAAACCAAGTGATGTTCATCAGCGAAGAAAGAATGTCCAAACTTAAAATAACATAAAAAATTTTATAGTCAGAATTAGAATGAAAAATAAAAAAAATCCATGCTGCTAAAACAGTCAGTGAAGTCGTTACCGAAAGCAGTTCAATTTCCCAGAAAAGCTTGCTCCTTTCAAAAGCATTGTCCCTGACCCGGGCAATTTCGCGGACCCCGTAAGAAGTAGTTCCCAGTACCGCAAACAAATTAAAAACAGAAATAATGGAACCAGTGTAAGAAGAAATACCAATTTTTTCAGCCCCCAGCACTCGGGCCAGGTAGGGCGCCGTAATAAAAGGAGTAATAATGCAAAGCACCTGGTAAGCCGTACTCATAAAAAAATTTTTTTTCACACTGGGCGTTTTCAATTCAGACATAATTCAACTATACCAATTTTTATTTTTTCGTCAAAGATTTTTTTTGCTATTTTTCTTTTTTTGGAGAAAGCGTTTTCAGTTACGGCTTTCCGCGGCTCCGCTTCCGCTTTGTTGTTTTTTTACCATGTAAAAAAACAATCCCTTCGGGCCCGCTCCAATCCGACTAGTGGGCCACCCCTTTAGATTTTGTCCATTAAAAAACAGCTTTAAAAAAACAAAAAATATTGAATAAAAAAAAACACTTTGTTATAGTCTGCCTATGGAAAAATTATTTTCGGTAGTGATGCCTGTTTACAATACAGAAAAATATTTGGAAGAAGCCATTTTGTCCCTCATAGACCAGGACATAGGTTTTGAAAAAAACATTCAGCTTATTTTAATAAATGACGGCAGCTCTGACAAAAGCGAAGAAATCTGCCTTAAGTACCAGAAAATGTACCCCAAAAATATAAAATACATTTACCAGGAAAATGCAGGTGTTTCTGCTGCCAGAAACAAAGGTTTAAAAGCTGCCCAGGGAAAATACATTTCTTTTTTGGACAGCGATGACAAGTGGGAAAAAAGCGCCTTTTCTTATGCAGATAAATTTTTTAATGACCATACAGACCAGGATTTTGACTTTATCTGCTGCCGCATAAAACATTTCGAAGCAGAAAATTCTTTCCATTACATGGACTGGAAATTTGACAAAGGGTCGCGCATTGTAGATATTTTTAAAGAACCGGAATTCAAGCTTACCTTAATTGGTCCAATAATTGTAAAAAAGGAAAGTATTAAAAATTTGTCTTTTAACGAGGGCATAAAGTTTGCGGAAGATGCCCGCTTTATAAATGATTTACTTTTGGAAAAAGGCCGTTACGGTCTTTTAAAAGAAAGCCTTTATTTTTATAGAAGCCGTTTTGCTGCTAATTCTGCTACTTCTATTATGGAAAAATCACTTTCTCTAAAAAGTTATAAGGAATACATGGAAAATACAGTTTTGCATTTTGTAAAAAAGTCAAAAGAAAAATACAATAAAATAATTCCTTATGTGCAGTATACTTCTGCTATAATTTTGGGCAAACCCCTTTATAATTTTTGGGATGAAAGCACTTGCACAAAAGAAGAAGTAAAAGAATATGAAAGTCTTATAAAAAAGATTGTTTCTTATATTTCCTTTGGCGTCTTGCTGAAGTTAAAGTCTTTCAGGTTAAAAGTTTATATTGGCATGGTAAAAGTTTTTGGCCTGGGCTTTTACAAGTTTGTAAAAAAGTCTATATGGTTTTTTAAGGGAAAAAAGATTTCCTGCAAACATTAAAGACACCAGACCTCTAGTATTTTTTTATGGAGAAAATTTTTATGGAAAAAACAGAAAAAAAATCACCTTTTCTTACGGTTGTTATTCCCTGCTACAATGTGGCTCTTTACCTTAAAGACTGCCTGGATTCTCTTTTTGAAAATGACACTTCCATGTGCCAGGTCATTTGTGTGGATGACGGTTCTACGGATGCTACGGCGGAAATCTTAAAGGAATACAAAAAAAGTCACCCCATAGAAATTATTACTCAAAAAAATAAAGGTCTTTCCGGGGCCCGTAATTCTGGCATGAAAAAGGCCTTGGGCACTTACATTTATTTTTTTGATAGCGACGATGTAATAAAAAATAATTTTATGGAAACAGTTATTCCACTTTTGCAAAAAGAAAAGCCTGATATTTTGCAGTTTAATTTTAAAGGTTTTTTTGACAGGGACTTTGGAAAAGAAAGTGATGGTAATGGTCGCGGACTGACTTTTTCTGGCCTTACCATTGAAAACGGACAGTCTTCTTTTACGGGAAAGGAATTGTTTTGTAAAATGGCAAAAAATGAAAAATTTATATTTTCCGTTTGGACTAAAATTTTTAAAAAAGATTTTCTTGTAAAAAACAACATTTCCTTCATTGAAGGCATTTACTATGAAGATGTGCATTATCTTTTTGAAACTTTTATGAAGGCAAAAAAAGTTTTTCTTTGCCCGGAAGTTTTGTATTCCTACAGAGTCAGAGAAAATTCCATAATGACAAAAAAAATTACTGAAAAGAATTTTTATTCTTATTTTGCCACCATGGAAGTAATATTTAATTTGCTGAAAACGGAAAAACTTTCTGCCGAAGAAGAATTTGCTGTGGAAACATTTTTTGCCACTATACAAAATGCCTTTTATGACAAAAGTAAACATTCTTCTGCCCTGGACCTTAACAGCATGCTGCAAACTTCTTCTGAAAGAATTTTTTACAACGCTTTTGTAAAAAGTTCCTGCCTTTTAAGAAAAGAAAATGAAGAAAAATTTGGCAAAAGGTTTATTGTAAAAGCATGGCGCAAGGTAAAAAAACTTTTGGGTAAGTAAAAGGACAATCTAAAAAGACAGGTGTTTTTTTTACATCTGCCATTCCACAAAAGCTGTGTGGGGCAAAATGACTAAGAAATTTTTTCTGCATGCTTTTAGAAAAACTTTTTCTTTTTTAGAAAGTGCTTCTTTTGAAATGCGGTTTGAAAGGCTGGGCATGGCTTTTTTGTTAAAGTGACTGTCCGGCCATTCAAGACCTTGTGC